>JAYRGZ010000001.1:0-2614 GCA_041907605.1 Minisyncoccota bacterium
ATCGCGAACGCTGATGTCCTCCAAGGCATTGGCCGCCTCTTGACAACTTTTAAACCGTAATACGGTTTCATCATTTTCTTCGCTGAGTTCATTACCCGCGAGGTAATACATACCTAGCTCGGTATAGATTGTCAACTGTAGATTTTCTTGTTCCCTTCTACACCCTATTACTAATAGGGCTAATATTAGTTTTTTCATCTTTGTTTTTTTGTAAATGAATAAAAATGGGGAGCCGAAGCCCCCCTTGAAAACTCTTATCCTCCGCACGTCATATCCGCAAGCAGACGATCAATCTGCTTGCTAATATCTTCCACTTGATTGAGCTCCCGCTCAACACCAAGCTGCTCAATAACCTGATCAATGTGATCAACTACCAAGACTTCAATGTGTACTTCTTTCATCGCGATGCCGATTTTATGGCAATACTCCTAGTCGTGCCTCGGCGAGCGTATATCCATCCCTCTTGTGTCTAGCTCTCCCAACACACAAACAAAACGTCGGAAAACCCTTATCCTAGTTTTATGACTTTTTAATGCTTTTCACTAGCTCCAAAATCGTTTCAAAACAGATATTCCATGAAAGGCTTTGCTTTTACATAAAACCAAAAGACACTCCCTACCCCACCCCTTCATGGGGGGGATAGGAAAAAAATTGACTTTCAGGGGGGGAGGGGTTTGCGTACCGGGTCCTCTAGCTGAGGCTATTAAAGGTTTTAAAAAAATTTTTTAAAAAAATTTTGGGATCAGGTATTAAATTACATTGAATCCAGTAAGGCGCCATTGTCCAAAAATAATTGTTTTGTGTATTCTCCTGGTGATGTTGGGAACGCGGTTTCGGTATAGAGTAAGAATGCGGATTCTGAGTGTCTAACTTTACATTTAGTGTAATCGTTTGTTTGTAGGAATTCTTTCATTAATTTTTGTGCTTCTTCTTCAGATTCGGCTATAGTGTCGTAGTAATCGCGTCTCCATATAGTAACTTTTTCGTCTATATGGAAGTTATAATATTTTTTATCTGCCTTATATGTACTGAGTATGAGTTCTGTAATTTCCAGGTTGTCTGGATCTGATGATCTACATTTTGCCATAGACCAGCCTGCATCTTTATAAGCTTTTTCTATTAAATTACAAATTTGGTCATTATAGCTTCCACTAATGACAAGGCGGTAGATGGTTTGGTCTTTTCGGCATTCGGAGAGTTTTTTTTCAAATTTGGTTATGGTCTGTTCAAGGTTTGAAGTTCCGGAGGACATTTGTTCTGGTGTTGTAATATTCATTTGTGGGTTAGATTTACGTTATAAGGAGTTTTTATATTTTGGGAGTATTTGTAGCTGTGTCATAATTTTTTCGAGTTCGTTGTAGTTATTGACTTTTCCTAAGAACAGGGTTTTTTGTGAATTTTCTGGTGAATAATTTTCATATTCATAACCCAAAAGCATTAATCTATGGTCATTTAAATCATAACCTAGTTTTACAGATCTATAGGTTAGATTAAAAGGCTGTATATTCATTTTAGGAATTCCAAACCAGAGTTCAGTAGTTTTTCCAGTGAATTGCCATCCTAGTTCTTCTATATCGCTTTGGTCTAGGTATTTAACTCTGATATTGATGTACATTAGGAGATCGTGGATATTAGTGGTTATGTGTAGAGTATGTTTAATCCAAGTATTTAAGTCTTGTGGGGAGGCTTGTTCATATCGGAACCCGATATGGAATTCTGCGGGTTTAGGTGTGTAATATTTCATTTTTTTATTTCTTCAAATTTTCAAAGTATTTATCAATTCCAAGAGGTCCAGGATATCCTTCTTCACCGCAGGGATCAATATGTCCTGTTATTTTACCTTCAGATATTACAATTCCTCCATTTAATCTACCTTTATTGTCATAATGTGGGTTTAATACACAGTGTAAATGTGGTGATCCAGTAACATCGTATGATTGTATATTACCGATTTTATCTGTAATTTTAAGTTCTATTTTCATAGAATATATTAGTGGTTATCTTAAAACTTATTTGATAAAATCCCCTACTATTTTAACAAAATCTCTATGGCAGCTCCAGCATAATCTGTACTCACTTTTTGTATGACTTTTTATAATTAGCTTTTGTGCATTGCTACCTTCTTGTATTGCGGGATGTTTAAATACTGGATGCTTACTGCCAAAAAGTGCATCTAAGCCACAACAATCTATACCAATTTCTAATTCAATGTAACAACTATTTTGTTCCCATCTATCGATAGGGAGTACTTTATTACATTTCGAGCAGCAGGGTTTATTTTCAGCAAGTTTGTTATTTTGTTGTTGTACTAGGAAATCTTTAATAGTTTTTAATGCGTCATTTAATTCTTGTTCAGATATCATGGTTTTATTTTTGATTTTCAATGCAGAACTCATAACCTGCTATGAAATGGTTCATGTGGTGCAAAGTCATGTATTCAGTTAGAATTTGTTTAGGATCGTTTTGTTTTGTAAGTGCTACAAATGTACCGGCTTGGTTATCTGCCATTAGTAATACAAATCCTAATTTCTTGGCTCTGGTCCGTAGTTCTTCAAAGGTTGCTTTAATCATGTATTTCGTCTTCGCCGGGATCGAAGATGTTTATGTCTTCGTC
>JAYRGZ010000002.1:0-3037 GCA_041907605.1 Minisyncoccota bacterium
ACAGATGCTACGAGTAAGAAGAGACCGATTGCCTCTTCAAATCTCTTGGAACCAAAAAGATAGTTTTTTTCCATAAAAATATGATTAATTTATACTTATAATGACGAATATATGGACTCTAAATTACATAATATCACAATCTTTATTTCTTATTTAGCGTATCAGAAATTATTTTTCCGTCTGAGAGTAGTATTATTCGATCTCCTAGGGCAGCGTACTCGGGTTCATGGGTAACCATGATTATAGTCTGACCCTCTTTGTTTAAATCCAAAAATACTTTTATCACCTGATCGGATGTTTCAGAATCTAGGTTCGCTGTAGGCTCATCAGCAAAAATAATAATAGGATCGTGAGCTATCGCGCGAGCTATAGCCACACGTTGCTGTTGTCCACCTGATAATTGGCTCGGTAAATTGTTCATGCGATCTTCTAAACCTACCTTAGTCAGCGCCACGACTGCCTTTTTCTTAGCATGAGTAAAATCATATCCTTGCATAAGAAGAGGTACCATAGTATTTTCAAGCGCTGTGAGAGATGGCAAGATCGCATAATCTTGGAAAATATAACCGAGCTGATTAAGCCTAGTATCCGTGCGCTCATTTTCTGATAATCCAACAACTTCTTTTCCATCAATAAAAATTTTTCCATGTGTGGGAATATCAAGTAATCCGAGCTGATAAAGCAGAGTTGATTTACCAGATCCTGATTTTCCTGTGATTGTGAGAAATTGTCCCTCGGGTACGGTAAAAGTTAAATCATTAATAGCAACAATTGTCTGATCGCCTGATTGAAAAACTTTTTTTATGTTTTCTACTTGTATCATATTTATCTGTCTAAATTTTATTACAATGAAAAATACATTCCATATATAATTTATCTACAAAACTATTATTCTTTTCTAAATTTGATTCCTTCATAAAATTTTGACAGATTTATCTTCCTAGAATTGCCCCTAATGTATTTTGTTTTACGACCAAGCGCGCTGGAATAAAACCAGCTAGTATTGTTGCAATAAGTAATATTCCTGCACGATTAAGTGTTCCGGGGATCGTAGCAACGAGTATACCATCCGAAAATGGGAAATTTATCGGGTGAGCTATAAAATACGGCTTTATGAAGAAAAATATTAGCATCATACCTATTATTACACCGAGAAGTGCATATATAAGAGCTTGAATCATATAAGAGAATAGTATGGCACGTTTATGTATCCCTATTCCTTTTAAAATTCCTATAAAGCGCCTGCGAGTAATTGCATTTACGAAAATCACAATAAATATTGTAATAGATGCCACCACAAGGCCAATGCCTGAAATTGCACTACCAAGTATTCCAAAAGTATTTTTTATGTCTTTTAAAAATTTTGGGAAGGCTTCCTCTGCTGTCTGAACTCTCGCTAAATCTCCCACACCATTATCGAGGAGAAATTGTTTAGTAAAAACTACATCAGTTCCCGGTAATAATTGAATCGCAATAGTATTCGCATTTAAATCACTGCGTCCGACAAGTTTTCGAACTTCGCTATCGATTGCAACAATTGATGTATCAAACTCATCAACCTTACTCGATATTATGCCTTTTACATAATATTCTTTCACCGTATCGCCTACTGTAATTTTCACCCTAGAACCGATTGAAACATTTTTTAATGTTTGAAATCCGGGTGCTTCAATCGGTGTAAATTCATAAAGCAAATTTTTTCCAATTAAGATACTGTCAGAATCTTGAGGTGTCAGATATGAACCTCTGGTTATAAACTTTGATAAACCAGAAAATTTTTCTTCTTCAATTGGATCAATCCCTAAAAGTGAACCGCCAGCACCATCACGTAGCTCTCCCGGTTTTATCGTTTTTCGATAATCTGACTCTACCCTAGCAGATCCAGTATATCGAACAGTATGATCTTTATATCCTGGAATTGTTTTAACAATATTTACAACCTGCGGAGTTTGATCAATTGAAACCTTATTTAAAAATGGTGATATTACCAAATCTCCAATTGCATAACGTTTTTGCGCATCCTCAGATCCTTGGATAAGACCTACCAAAATGCCACTAACAACTACAAGGTTTAAAAAGGTCAAAACCATAACAGCCACAATTAGGAGTGTTGTCCAAATATTTGCTCTTTGAATATCACGCTTGGCTAAAAACCATCCCACTCGGACTTGCGTTACAAGCTTGTGTTCCTTTTCTGGATATTCTTGATCCATAAACCTATTTTGTACTTTCTTGTATTACTACTTCCTCTCCCTCAGAAAGACCAGAGATTATCTCAACTAAATTTCCATCACCTGTTTCTCCTGTAGTAACAGCTACTTCCTGTGTTTGACCTTTCTTTTTATTCATCGGATTCTGTACAAAAGTTTTACCTTCTTTTGTTATAATCGCTTTTTGTGGAACAACTAGAACTTTCGGTTTTGAAAACACCACGATTGTCATATTGGCAGTCATGCCGGGTTTTATATCCACAAGGTCAGAAAGCGTAGCATTAATTTTGTAATTAACAATCCCATCTTCTATCGTTGCACCTGGATCAATTGATGAAATAGTTGCATTATAAATTTGATCTTTGGGTAGAGAATCAAACGTAACTTTCACCGGCTGATCGAGTTTAATATTTGCAATATTTGATTCGTTTATATTTGCTTCTAAATATAAATTGGTAACATCCTGTAGGGTGATAACCGGTTTTTGCGCGGTAGCTAGTTCTCCAATTTTTACATCAACTACTGTGATTGTTCCCTCCGCAGGAGCTCGGATAATTGTATTTTCATAATTTGCACTAGCGCTTTCGTATTTTCCTTCTGCGCTCAATATTTCAGCATTTGCAGCGTCTAACTCTACTGGTCGAGCTTCTGCTTTCTCAAGATTAAGCTCTGCTTGTTTTTGATCAACAAGAGATTGTGCTGTTGCGATGGCAGAGTCTCTTGTCTGTAGTGCGCTATTATAAGCATTTAAATTTGCTACGTAATCCGATGCTTTTGTATTTGGTATTGTGATTGTCCAAATAGTTCCAGCACTTGGATTAAATCCC
>JAYRGZ010000003.1:0-12957 GCA_041907605.1 Minisyncoccota bacterium
GTGAATTTATATACTCTTATACATGACGCAGTGTTTGGCCATCCAGATTTATCAAACATCACAGGACCAGTTGGAATTGTCGGTGTTGTAGGTGATGCGTATAGATTCGGTCTTTCATATCTAATATCACTAACTGCCTTAATATCACTAAATCTTGCTGTAATAAATTTACTTCCGTTCCCAGCGCTTGATGGCGGAAGATTATTGTTTGTAGGAATTGAAAGTATAAAACGCTCGCCGATAAATCCGAAAATTTCTAATACTTTGAACTTCGTTGGTTTCTCACTCCTAATAATCTTGATGCTTGTACTAACCTACAAAGACATCATGCATCTCATAAAATAAAACAACACTGAATTCCTGATTCAGTGTTGTTTTAAATTTGTTCTGCAATTTTGCTAATCAAAATTATTGATATCTCAATAATTCCCGCCGTGGTTCCGATATCACCAAATTTCCTAAATAGATCCTCGTATTCCTCATTGCAATTTGTTGCGATAAGTTTATGTAATACAAGAATATATAGTGCTGTTCCAATTAAAAACATCGGTAACACCCCAGGATTTTTATCTCCACTATTCCACTCAAAAATGGTCATAACGGCTGCAAGTCCAAGCAAAAAAGCAAAAACAAACCTTCGTAGGTTTGGATGATAGAGCATTGTAATGTTATTTGAGGAAAGTCTATCATATATTGATTAAATTAGAAAAACGTGTTACTTTATATGTATTAATTGATTGCCTTTCGGCAGTTTTTATTTTTAGGACAAAATATGGAAATTCGAAACATTGCAATAATTGCACACGTTGACCACGGTAAGACAACTCTGACCGATGCACTTATGCGCCAAACAGGAGTGAGCGAAGAAGGAACATCCATGGACTCAAATGCTCTTGAAGTAGAACGTGGTATCACAATATACGCTAAGAACACCTCTGTTACTTACAAGGATACAAAAATAAACATAGTAGATACTCCTGGACACGCCGATTTCGGCAGTGAGGTTGAGCGTGTGTTACGCGCAATTGATTCAGTGCTACTACTTGTGGATGCGCAGGAAGGTCCTATGCCACAAACACGTTTCGTACTAAAGAAATCTCTAGAACTTGGACTTAAACCAATTGTTGTTATAAATAAAATAGACAAACCAGCTGCAGATCCAAATCGTGTACACGAAGAAGTTTTGGAATTATTTTTGGAACTCGGTGCAACGAATGAACAAATAGATTTCACAACAATCTATGCGATAGGACGCGAAGGTATCGCAAAGAGAAATTTGACAGATGAATCCAAAGATCTCACTCCACTTCTAGATGTAATTTTAGAGCAGGTTCCTGTTGCATCTCTAAAACAAGACGAACCATTTCAAGCTCAAGTATTTAATCTTGGTTATGATAATTTCCTTGGCCGTTTGGCTATTGCTCGTGTATATCAGGGATCACTAAAGGTAAATACATCGGTATTTGTTCACGACATGACACATTCTGTTCGAACAGGACGCACTACAAAGCTTTTTAGTTTTATAGGTATTACCAAAACTGAAATGGAGACAATTACAGCAGGAGATATTGTTATGATTGCTGGAATTCCGGATGTATATATCGGTGAGACAATTACAGACAAAGAAAATACACCAGCACTTCCTGCAATCGCAATTGATGAACCTACTATATCGCTACAATTCCTTGTGAATGATTCTCCTTTTGCCGGACGTGAGGGTAAATTTGTTACTTCACGACAAATTCGCGAGAGATTACTTCGTGAACTAGAGATAAACGTCGGACTTCGCGTCGATTTTGATTCCGGAGATTTCTACACTGTATATGGGCGCGGAGAATTACATATTGCAGTTCTACTTGAGAACATGAGACGTGAGGGATATGAAATGCAAGTATCTCAACCAAAAGCAATTACAAAAATTGAAAATGGTGTGAAGCTAGAGCCATATGAGGAACTTATAATAGATACACCAAAAGATTCTTCAGGCACAGTAATTGAGAAAATTACAAAGCGCCGTGGTCTTATGCAACACATGGAAGAAAGTGATGGAATTGTCCGCGTAACCTTTGAAATACCAACTCGTGGGTTACTTGGTTACAGAAACCAATTCGTGATTGATACAAAAGGTGAGGGATTAATGTCTTCACGTTTCGTTGGTTTTAAAGAATTTGCCGGTGAGATAAAGAAGCGTGATGTCGGTTCTATGACATCAATGATTTCAGGAAAAGCGGTGGCATTCGCACTTTGGAATTTACAGGATCGTGGAGTTCTATATATTGAGCACGGCACAGAAGTTTACGAAGGCATGGTTATAGGTAACGTTACCAAGGGTGAAGAGATGGCCGTAAACCCAATCAAAGGAAAACAGCTCACAAACATGCGTGCTTCTGGATCCGATGAATCAATTTATCTAAAACCTGCTTTTACTCTCTCAATTGAGCGTGGACTTGAAATAATGGCTGAAGACGAATACCTAGAAATCACTCCAGAGAGTGTAAGATTGCGTAAAAAAGCCCTCACAGAGCTTGATCGAGCCCGCTCAAAAAGGGCAGTTGAGGACTCAAATTAGGCCACTAATATTAGGATTTGCCAAATTTCTTGACTTATGTTATTATGATAGTACAATATATTTAGTATAAATAATCAATTAATAACACAAATGCCAAAAATTACATTTAAGCCGAAGCAGGTAACCAAAAAAATACTTTCACCACTTCAAGATCGAGCATATGACGTGGTTGTTTCTCGTTTCGGTTTAGGAGAGGATGCAGAAAGAAAGACACTTGAAGCGATAGGAGAGTTATACGGAATTACACGAGAACGCGTAAGACAAATAGAGGCCTCTGCATTAAACACAATTCGTAAATCAGGAGAATATAAGAGCGAACAAAACACTTTTGTTGAACTCAAAAACATCATAAAGGACTTAGGATTTGTTGTGTCTGAAGATGAGCTTCTAGATAGTGTTACAAAAGACCAGGCAACTCAAAATCATATACATCTCTACCTAGTGCTAGGAGATGAGTTTACAAAATACAAAGAAGATGAACACTTCAAAGCACGTTGGAGTATTGATGATGAAATATCTGAGAAGGTTCATGATTCTCTTCGCGAACTATACATGGGTCTATCAGATGACGAACTTGTTTCAGAAGGAGAAATAATTAATCGATTCTTAGATAAGCTTAAAGATCTAAACAACGAATATAGAAATGAAGAAATTGCACGCAGATGGCTCTCTATGAGTAAGCGTATTGCAAGAAACCCACTTGGAGAATGGGGTAAATCTGATTCATCAAATGTAAAGACACGTGGTATTAAGGACTATGCATTCCTTATGATGCGTAAACATGGATCTCCAATGCACTTCCGTGAAGTTGCAAAAGCTATAACCAATACATTTGCGAAGAAATGTCACACTGCAACATGTCACAATGAACTTATCAAAGATACTCGATTTGTACTCGTAGGACGTGGAATCTACGCACTTCGAGAATGGGGATATAGTGTAGGAGTAGTTCGAGATGTGATCAAGGATATCATAAAGAAGGAAGGTCCAATGTCAAAAGACCAGATAATTGAGAGAGTAATGAAAGAGAGATATCTAAAGAAAAATACAATACTTGTAAATCTACAAAATCCAAAATACTTCAAGAAAAACAAACAAGGACTATATACAATCGCTTAAAGATAGATAACAAAAATCCCGCCATGGCGGGATTTTTGTTATAATATTCTTATGCAACAAAATCGTGGAATAATTTTGGGTATCATTGTGATAATCATCGGCATAGTTCTCTCACTTGTGCTAATTGGATTTTTTACAGGTCAGCACCCATTTGGACTTAAGGACTCAAAACAACTACTAAAACTTCCATGTGGAGTGACGATATACCATCCAAAGCAATACGAAGATGTGACATTTCCATTTGAGGTTTCTGGATATGTAAATGGTTGTGGTTGGGGAATTGAGAATGGTACCGTGGGTGTTCTTACTGTGCTAGGAGAAAACGGTTTAATTATTGCACAAGGTCCGCTTACTCCTACGGGTGATACTACTGAGTCCCCATATTACTTTAGTGCAACGGTATCAATTCCCAAACCTGATATGACTCGTGGTACATTTGTATTCTCAAACGGACAATCTGGTTTTGAAGAACGTACAATAAAAATCCCGGTAGAGTTTAAATAAGCATAATAGTAATTCGTTTGATATAATAAATATATAGATGGCATCCGATATCATTCTTTCAATTTTAGGATTTATATTTCTTGTTTTAGGCAAGACTGCGATTATTTGGGCACCACTACTTTTGGGCTGGTTCGCCTTTTTCCTATGGCATCATTTTGTTTCAGAGAAATTTATTGGTGGTATTGAATGGGTAGTGCTCGAAATTCACGTTCCTCGTGAGATGCAAAAGACACCACTTGCAATGGAACTTTTTATAACTAACGCGCTTTTTCATCAGAGCTCTAAGGGTGCCTGGGAAATTTATTGGCAAGGAGCAGTTCACTTCTGGTACTCTCTTGAAATTGCCTCAATCGATGGAAGAGTACATTTCTATATCCGTGTACCATCACGCTTGAAAAAATTAGTTGAAACACAGCTTTACGCTCAGTACCCACAGGTTCGCGTAGAACATGTGGAAGATTACACACTTAAAATTCCAAAGTATAAACACAATGGTAATTGGTATCTATGGGGTGCGGAATGGAAATTACAAAACCACGATGCTCTGCCTATCAAAACTTATAAAGACTATGGATTAGATAAAGTCGGAACAAAAGAAGAAGATAAAATCGATCCACTTTCCTCAACACTCGAATTCTTAGGATCGCTAGAGCGAGGAGAGCAACTTTGGATTCAAATAATTTGTCGACAATCTGAGAAAAAGTATAAAATCCCTGGTCATGGAATGCACAAGGTAGAGTTTTACGATGCAGCTCTTTCATACCTAGATGAACGTTTAAAGCCATATGTTCGTCACCAAAAACAAGATGATGCCGCAGACGAGTTTGTTCTTGATGCTCGTGTTCCAGAATTTCTTAAGGATGAGGTGAAAGATGTAAAAGACAAAATGTCTAAGTTGCCTTTTGATGTCGGTATTCGTCTCGTAGTCCTTGCAGATAAAAGGCAAGTACCGCTTGAGACCTTCAACAATACTCGTCGTGCATCTAGACTGCTTTTCAGACAGTTCAATGATCCAGATTCAAATTCACTTATTCGCTTCAACCCTACGCAATACGATCAGACATGGGCAGATGCTACTGGGAAATTCCTTGAAACACGAAAATCAAGGCATCTTACGTACTACAAACTCCGTACAATGTTCTACCCTCCGATTTTGGCATCGTTTAATTATCCAAAACTCATATCATATTTTTTCCCTGCCAATAAACCAGAATACTTCGTGCTTTCGACTACAGAACTCGCAACTCTATATCACTTTCCAGGTATGGTATCGGAGACACCATCATTTCAGCGTCTTGAAACAAAGACATCCAAGCCTCCTTCTAATTTACCTATTTAATAATGCCACCATTTGATGCACAAAATAATCTTGGAAGCTCTAGTGAGAGCCTCGGTATTGCGCTACATTCATCAAAGAAGTTAGTTATAATTTCTTCGTTTTTTATAATTGCGCTACTTGTTGTGATCTCTTTTGCTTCAATGCCTCCGCTATCATTTCAGAAAAATACTATTCTTACAGTAACCCCCGGATCAACACTAGTAGAGATCACAAGTAACGCAAAAAAATTACATATCGTACAATCTAGAATTTTTTTACAATCTCTGGTTATTAGCTTAGGTGGAGAGAGAGGAGTACAAGCAGGGGATTATTATTTCTCAAAACCATTAAGTGTTTTCGCGGTTGCTAAAATGCTCGCAACAGGGAATTTCAATGTCGATCAAGTTAGGATTACAATTCCGGAAGGGTATTCCAGAGCCGAGATATCTCTAGTGTCCCAAGCACTACTGTCAAATTTCAATACCAGTACATTTATGGAGAAAACTCAAAATGATGAAGGGTATCTATTTCCAGATACTTACTTCGTGTTTCCAAGCATCACAACAGAAAATTTTATAAAATTGTTGAAGGATAATTTTGATACTAAAATAAATACATTACGTGAGGATATCGCTAAATCTAGCCGAAGTGAAAAAGATATTATAACGATGGCCTCAATTATCGAGAAGGAAGCTCATGGAAACGAAGACCGATATGTGATATCTGGAATTTTGTGGAATCGAATTGATAAAGGCATGCCACTTCAAGTTGATGCTACGTTTCTATATCTTTTAGGTAAAGGCAGTAGCTCGCTTACACTTGAAGATTTGAAAACTGATTCACCATACAATACATATGTATACAAAGGACTACCTCCCACACCAATAGGTAATCCAGGAATTGAATCGATTAAAGCAGCAATTCATCCAGGTGTGACACAATATTTATATTATTTACACGATAAAAATGGTGGTATTCACTATGCCAAAACATTTGATGAACATAAGAAAAATAAACAGAAATATCTAAACTAACATGCGTACTCATAATCTAGCCTTTATAGACACAGAAACTACAGGACTCAATTTTGACAGACATGAGGTTATTGAGCTCAGTGGAATTATAGTTTCTCAAACAGGAGTACTAGAAGGTAATCCGCAATTTGAAATTGTGGATGAATTTAATATGAAGATTAAACCTGAGCGTATCGAGGACGCGGATCCCATAGCCCTAAAAATAAATCACTACAATGAAAAAGAATGGGAAGATGCGCTGAGTTTAGAAGAAGCAATAAGTATTTTTATTGAAAAAACCCAAAAGACAATTTTGGTGGGGCACAATATTGCGTTTGATTGGGCATTTTTAGAAAAATCGCTTCATCGCACGGGACTCACTAGTCGATTTCAGCATTACCATATGCTAGATACCATATCGATTGCATACGCCAAACTTCATGGTAACGGTGATATAGATCGGTTCTCTTTACATGCTCTCTGTGAATATTTCAAAATCGAAAACAAAAAAGAGCACTCAGCGTTAGCTGACGTACATGCGACATTTGAGCTATATAAAAAGCTTATTGTCCTCTAGGTTTGACAAACTTGCATTAGTGTTGTTTTAGTGTATAGTATTGAAAAACAACAGCTATGAAAACTACAGAAGAAAACATTACAGTTCAAAAGGACTGGTGGTTTCTTCTTGTTGAGGAAACCGAAAAACTCATGAATTCTTTTCTTGAGATTGGTGTATTAAAAAAATTTTTTACAATAAAAAATTACACAAACAACGGAAAGGAGGTAACCATTGCAGCATCAATATATGATAATGGTTCCAGGGTTTTTACGTATGATATTTATAGGGGCCAAAGACACGATGATCAACATATACATATTGTTAGAAAACCATGGGGCTATTTATTTATAATTGATGAGTTTACTACAGCTGATGAATTATGCTGGGATATACTCGATACTCTCAACGAGAGAGATGAGGAACTTAAAATTGAGCGACATTTTGCTTCCATAGATTTTAAGGAGTACAAAGTAATCCCTTCAGATCAGAAACAAGATTATGAAGGATATGATGTAATTATTGAAGGCAAATTTGGCAACATGCCATTACAGTTAAAAAGTAACAGGCATGATCAAAAAGAACATGAAGAGAAATATCCCAACATACCATCTTTAGTTTATTTAATTACCTCAGATATACAGAAAACTTTAAAATTAGTGAAGGAAATTTATTCTGCATATTTTGATGGTAAAATTTTGCATTTAAATACATTAATTAAAGCACCACGATGAATAAAATCAGAGTGGTGTTTTAGTTTGCCAATTAAGGATAATTAAGATAGAAATAAGGTGTTATGAAGAAAAAAGCCAAAGTATTTGTCGGAGTTTCAGGCGGAGTTGATAGCTCTGTCTCTTTGGCATTACTCAAAGACCAAGGTTACAATGTCACCGGAGTTTTTATCCGTACATGGACACCAGATTTTATACAATGCACATGGAAGGACGAACGTAGAGATGCTATACGTGTATGCGCACATCTAGGAGTACCTTTTTTGGAATGCGATGCCGTAGAAGCATACAAAAAGGGTGTTACGGATTATATGATTGAAGAATACAAAAATGGTAGAACTCCGAACCCTGATGTTTTTTGTAATCGTGAAGTGAAGTTTGGTGTATTTTGGGAGTTTGCGAAATCTCGCGGTGCAGATTTTATTGCCACTGGTCATTATGCACGTGTAAGTAGAAAGTTAAAAGTTAAAGGTAAAAAGTCAGATACAAGTTTACATCTTCTTAAAGGAATAGATCATGATAAGGATCAAAGTTATTTCCTATGGAAACTAAATCAAAACGATCTATCACACACAATTTTTCCAGTCGGGGGATTTAAGAAATCTCACGTACGAAAGCTTGCAGAAAAATACAAACTTCCAACAATGGTCAAGAAGGATAGTCAGGGAGTGTGTTTCCTTGGACCACTGGATATTAAAGAATTTTTGTCACATTACATAAAAACAGATAAGGGTAATGTGCTAAATGAAGAGGGTAAAATCATTGGTCAACACAACGGATCAGTATATCTAACAATAGGAGAACGACACGGCTTCACTATTACAGATAAAACAAATAGTGATTTACCATATTATGTAGTTAGTAAAGATATAAAGGAAAATACTGTTACGGTATCAAAAAACATAAAAAAATTTGAAAAGATATCCAAAGTACTTACACTAAATGATTGTAATTTTACTATAGATATCAGTGATACAAAAAAGATTTATACATGCCAGACCCGTTATCATCAGAAATTACTACGGTGCAATGTTAAATTACTAGAAAACAACGAAGCTGAAGTTTCATTTATTGGTAATGGAACACTTATTTCTCCGGGACAATCACTAGTACTATATGATGGTGAGATTTGTATAGGTGGTGGCACGATAATATAAAAAACTGATATAATTGGTAAATATGGATCAATTAATTTCAAACGGTAATTTAGATATTTTTATAAAGTTATTTGTGGCAGTGGTGCTGGGTATGATTATTGGTACCGAGAGAGTTATAGCTCACAAGACAGTTGGAATGAGAACATACGCTCTCGTCGCCCTAGGTGCTGCACTTTTTGTCTCAATATCTGAAATGCTAGCGCTTACTTATTTTGGTAGTAGTGATTTCAATCCAGCTCAAATTCCTGCGGCAATAGTTACAGGCATTGGATTCCTCGGAGCTGGTTTAATGATATTTAAAGACAATAAGGTTGCGGGTGTTACAACAGCATCTAGTATTTGGCTTGTAGCTGGCATTGGTATTGCATGTGGATTTGGGATGTTCTCTTTAGCTTTGATGGCTACAGGGCTCACCCTCTTTGTCTTTATTGTACTTTGGTTTGTAGAAGAGAAAATCAAAAATCTTCCAAGCGTGAAGAGTAGTAATACAAATACTGACATCTAGAAAAAGAGGTCCTATTTTGCTATACTCGCAATACTTGTCCCGTTAGAGATTCGAATATGGCACGGGAAAGTTTTATCAGTAGAAATTAAATTATAATTTGAACTCCAATTGTTCAAATCTTTATCGGGATGCAGTCAGACGAAATCCGAAAGCGCTTTCTAAACTTTTTTGAAAAAAGGGGACACAAAATTGTGCCTTCTGCTTCGCTTGTTCCAGAAAATGATCCATCAGTACTTTTCAATACTGCAGGTATGCAACCTCTTGTGCCCTATCTTCTCGGTCAAGAGCACCCAATGGGTAAACGAATTGCAGATATTCAAAAATGTGTTCGTACCGGAGATTTAGATGACATTGGAGACAATAGACATTTTTCGTTTTTTGAAATGATGGGTAACTGGTCCCTCGGAGATTATTTTAAAGACGATGCAATCAAATGGAGTTATGAATTTCTCACCTCAAAAGATGAAGGTCTCGGATTAGATGCAAAAGCTCTGTATGTAACAATATTTGAAGGGAATGAGAATGCTCCGTATGATCAAGAGTCCAAAGATATTTGGATGAGTGTTGGAATTCCCGAAAATCGTATATACGCACTGGGAGCAGATGATAACTGGTGGAGTCCTGGAGACAATGGTCCATGTGGTCCATGTAGTGAGATGTTCTATGATGTCACAGGAACCGTAGGAGATTTAAATAAAGATGAATTTATAGAAAGAGTGAAAAAGGAAGACGTTATAGAAATTTGGAATGATGTATTCATGGAATATGAGAAAAAGGATGGGAAGGTAATAGGAAAACTCAAACAAAAAAATGTCGATACTGGCGCAGGGCTTGAGCGTATAACTGCGGTGATGCAAGGAAAAAAGACAGCGTACGAAACGGATTTGCTTAAACCAGTCATGGATGAAATAAAAAGAATTTCAGAAGAAAAATATGAAGAGAAATCTGCAAGAATTATTGCTGATCATATTAGAACATCAACTTTTCTAATTGTTGATGGGGTACTACCATCGAATTCAGGTAGAGGTTATGTATTGAGAAGATTGATAAGACGAGCCGTTAGAAGGTATCAGAAAATGTACGCAGAGAAGGGTACGATGTCTTATCTAGCAGGTGTCTTTCAGGATATATATACTAAGATTTATCCAGAAATAAGTGACTTTATATTCAAAGTTAAACAAGAAATTGATACGGAAGAAGAAAAATTTTTACAGACATTACAAAGAGGATTGAGAAAATTTGAAAGTGCTTATTCATATTTACTTACAGAAGAAGGAAACAGATTGCAAAACGAAGAGGGCGGATCTCTCTTATTGGAAGAACAGACATTACCCGGAAAAGTTATTTTTGATTTGTACACATCTGATGGTTTTCCAATTGAATTAATCAAGGAAGAGGCCGAAGCAAGGGGTTTGTCAGTTGACCTCGATGGGTTTAACAATGAGTTCAAAAAACACCAGAAGCTATCACAAACAGCATCAGCTGGAATGTTCAAGGGTGGTCTTGCAAATCACAATGAGAAAACCATTAAGCTTCACACAGCACACCACCTACTTCTAGCAGGATTGCAGTCAATTGTAAGTCCTGAAATAAAACAGCGTGGAAGTAATATTACAGAGGAGCGTTTGCGTATAGATTTTCTATGTGACCATAAACTCACGGATGAAGAGAAAACCAAAGTTGAAGAATGGGTCAATGATAAAATTGAACAAGGATTAAATGTAGTTCGTAGAGAAATGCCACTAGCAGAAGCTGAAAAGATTGGTGCCCAGATGGAATTCGGTGCAAAGTACCCAGATATGGTAAGTGTATACTTCATTGAGGATAAAGATGGTAATCCAATATCTAAGGAATTTTGTGGCGGACCTCATGTGAAAAATACAAGCGAGCTAGGTAAATTCAAAATTCAAAAAGAAGAAGCAGTATCAGCCGGAATTCGTAGAATAAAGGCTACTCTTTTCTAGAGAATGTATACATAAGGGTTCTTTTTTGTTGTATAATATAATCACATGAGTTTTTTTAATTTCGGTAATAAAGTAAAAGCTGGTGATACCATCTGTAGCGTTGATGTTGGTTCTGGTAGCGTGACTGTGTCATTGGTGAATTTAAATAAACAAGACAGCATTTGCACTCCCAAAATTCTTTTCACAGAATCAAATGAAATGCCAATAGTTGAGGATCTAAATTTTGATCTTTATATAAAGCAGATGGATATTGCACTTAAGAAAGGACTGGAGTCCCTTATTCGCTCGGGAACAGGAGTACCTTCGCGTATCCATATATTCTTGGCTTCCCCATGGTACGCATCAGAAACTAGAGTAATAAAGGTTACAAAACCCGAAGCATTTCTATTCACGGAGAAAGATGCCAAATCACTTATTGATGAAGAAATAAATAGATTTCGTGGAGAGCAAGGAGCTAGATATAAAGAGGCAGGTGGTGATATTGAAATAATAGAAAAGCATATAATTAGCGCAAAAATAAATGGATACAGGACAAAGGACCCATACAAGAAAAAAGCAAAAGAAGTAGAACTTTCACTTTTCCTGTCTGTTGCTCCAGCTAATGTCAGAAGTCATATTATTGAAACGATACAAGGTGTATTACACAGAAGAAAAATCGTTTTCCATTCATTTATATTTAGTAGTTTCATCGTAGCCAGAGATTTGTTTCAGGGTTTACAAAGCTTCCTTCTTTTAGATATAGGAAGTGAGGTAACAGATGTAGGGATAGTGAAGGATGGTGAATTAGGCGCATCAATTTCTTTCCCAGCTGGTAAAAATTTTGTTTTGAGAAGAATTATTGCAGAAAATAAATCTACGATCGCAGAAGCCAAATCAATTTTCACTTTATATCAGGACAAAAAACTAGAAGAGAAGACACGTATAGCACTCGAAACCACTTTGGATAGTGCACGTAAAGAATGGCTAGCACAATTTCAAAATGCACTTTATACCATCTCGCACGATTTTCTACTACCAGATACTATTATTTTGACAATTGATCAAGATGCATCTCTATGGTTCATGGAAAGTATTAAAAAAGAAGCATTTAGCCAGTACACAATGACGGAAAAAGAATTTACAGTTACATTCTTCAATAAAGAGACATTGGCTCAGTACGTGTCATTTGGTCCCAAAGGTAAGGCGAATCCTTTTAGTATGATTGAATCATTGGCACTTTGTAGGCTATAATATAAACAACATGGCAAAAAATTTTTTCGAAGATATTAGACCACTAACAAAAAAAGATTCTCCAATCCCTACAGCGACGCAATCTGTGGACTCTGTTGGAAGTACAATTTCACAAACTCGAGTTCAAAATACATTTGAACCATATGAAAAATCATTTCAGAAAAAATCTAGCAAACTGCTTTGGATTTTAGCTGTATTATGTGTGGGTATTTTGTTTTTTTCCTTTTCATTACTATTTAGCGGTGCAAAAGTAAAAATTACTCCCAAACATGATGAGGTAGAAGTGAATGA
>JAYRGZ010000004.1:0-24634 GCA_041907605.1 Minisyncoccota bacterium
AACCTCAAAGCCATCTTTACCTAATTTTGTTGCCGATAAACCTTTGAGGAATGTGTCGTCCTCGACGATAAGTATTTTCTTTGCCATGTGGAGATTATAACACCGGCACTCTAAGAGGTCTAGGTTTTGCTATCTCTCGATAGGAAGGGAGAAGTAAAACGTAGAACCTTGGTTTTCACTACTTTCAAACCACATTTTGCCGCTATGTTTCTCTACTATCCCTTTAGTCGTGTAGAGTCCAAGGCCAGAACCGACAGTATCCTTTGCTTGAGCATTTGTTGCCCTATAGAATTTATCAAATATTTTGTCCTGTTCGTTTAGGGGAATTCCGATACCAGTATCTTTAACACTTACCTCTATGTATCCTTCTTTCTCGTGCACGGAAATAATTACTCGATCACCTTTGCCACTGTATTTAATTGCATTTTCAATTAAGTTTTGGATAACGACACGAATTTTCTCGACATCGAGTGCGACGCTTGGTATGGCAGTGTCTGGTTTGAGAAATATAACTTCTACACCCTTCTTATATGATTCTCCAGTGAAATCAAAAAGTACACTTTCGATAAGTGCAATTATGTCAGTAGGTATAAAATCGTAGCGTAGCGATGTCTGATCTACATGATTTAGTGAAAGCATTTCGTTTACTAGGGCTAGCATTCGTTCATTGGAATCAAACGCCTTCCGCATGAATCCATCCTGTTCTGGTGTGAGAATGCCAAAATCTTTATCCAAGAACATTTTGAGAATCCATTTGATTGCTGAGAGAGAAGTACGAAGTTGGTGAGCAGATATAGAAATCCAATCACTCTTTAGCTCGTTCATTTTCTTGAGCTCCTCATTTTCTTTTTTCAACTTCTCAAGTTCGTCCATACGAAAAGTATAACATATGTAAATTATTCCGAATTTTTGCGGAGGCGGTGAGATTCGAACTCACGGTCCTTTTAACGGGACGACAGTTTAGTAAACTGTTGATTTAAACCACTCATCCACGCCTCCAATATACTTCGTATTGTCGGGAGAACGTGTATGGGTGGTCGGTACTTTCGTACCGGTGAGAAATGAAGCAGTTCATTTCTTACCCATCTCATCCACGCCTCCATAATTTATTAATGATGAGATTCGCCGATTACATCGGCAGGTACTTTTCCTTTGAGCAAAGCTCATATGGAAAAGTCTTTCGAATCTCACACACAAGCAAAGCAGTTTGCTTGCTCGTCTCCGCAAAGTTTTTGCTTCGCTAAAACGTTGCGGAGACGGTGGGATTCGAACCCACGAGGCTTTTACACCTACCTCCTTAGCAAGGAGGCACATTAGACCACTCTGACACGTCTCCTTTTGCGCCAAGGAATATTTCCCCAACGAACGTAGACTACCACAAACAGAGATGTTTTTCAAAAAATTGCTTGTATTTGAAAATATATATGTTACACTCGGTGTCTTAAAAGGTAATCGAGAAAATAATATGGACGAAACAACAAACATTCCAACAGAAGAAGAGGTAGTAGAAGGCGCTGAAACAATGCCTGAAATGCCAGCAGCAGAAGACGGCACAGATATGCCAGAAGAATCTACACAATAATTGTGTTATCAAAAAACTCCCTTAATCGGGAGTTTTTTGATATAGTAATTATACAAAGATGAATTCTTTTCAAAAATTTCAACAAAAAGTTTGGCGCGCGTTGTATCCAGTTTTTCCATGGATGGAACATCATATGCTTTTCTTTCACGAAAAGGCTCGACAGAACTTTCACATTGGTTGGTTAGCCAAAGATAAAACATTGGCTGATCTTAAGAGACACCTAGCAAAAAATTGGGGATTCGGAAACCATTTCGTAGCATGGGAAGATACAGACCAAGTTCTTTCTTGGAGAAAACTAATTTCATTTTCAGAGCAGTATCACCTACGTGTTTATAGCGATGGAGAAATTCGAGGTCATTTTGAATATACACCTGAAGCTAAACCTCTAAGACACTTTGAAGAAATCGGAGAACAACCTAAAACTGATGATTTTAAGAAATTTCTAAATGGATTTATTGTATACGACAAATATAATCGTCATTTGGAACCTGATACTACTGTGCCAACACCAGATTCTGAGATTACTTTTGTGGATTCGAGCCAGGGAAAATAAGATCCCACAGTGCTCCTGGAGTATTTCTAACTTTTCCTTTTAGTGGGAACATATGCAAATCAATAAAAGGTAGACTGTTGCATTCTATTATCCCTGCACGTGGTTGCTCTCGCCAAGATTTGGTTACATCATCGATAATAAAATCAATTCCAACAAGTGAATCGTCCAGAAATTTAGCGACACTTTCTAATAGGGCAACATTATCTGGATGTGCCTCATCTGTCAGATCAGTTGCACCACCACCGAGTCCTCGACTAGCCTTTTGGGAAAGTAGGATAATCTTATCCTTTTCTGGAATACTGTTGAGTGTCAAACCAATTCTGGATAATTCTTTATCATGTTCACTATCATGTAGTGCAATTTTGTGGAATATCGGTCCATTACGCTCTGGATTTCTATTTTCAATTTCTATTAATTCTAAAACGTTGTGTATCCCGTCTCCTATAACAGACGCAGGTTCACGTCGGAGTATTCCAATTAATTTTCCACCGATAACTGTACCGCGATGAACCATACCACTTAATTCTTCCTCAACTATCACCCACGGAGATAGCATCTTTGCCTTTTTATATGCAGTATATAGTTCCGGAATTGTTTCAATATGTGTCGTAGTATGTCTGGAGCGTGAACCTAAATTAGGTTTTATAATTACTGGTTTATTTAGTTTGGCAAACATCTTTTTTGCTTGACTGAAGTTCCAAGCGACACCACCCTTTGCAACAGGGAAACCTTGCACAATAAATTTCTCGCGC
The DNA here is from genome assembly GCA_041907605.1 of Minisyncoccota bacterium. Taxonomy (GTDB): domain Bacteria; phylum Patescibacteriota; class Minisyncoccia; order Phycocordibacterales; family UBA9973; genus JAYRGZ01. Next base: position 2,888 of record JAYRGZ010000004.1, read on the forward strand.
ATTATTCCTTTGTTATCTACCCATAGAAGTGACGAGGGTGTTTTCTTACCAGGTCGGGGAAGTCCATCAAATCCAATTTGCACCCCTCCGTAAGAAGCAACAAACAATTCTCTTCCTATATTAAACAATCTAAATTCCCACATATCTATTCCACGTTTCTTGGCCTCATTCCAAAAACATCGAGCTCTACCACCAGTTTTATCGTCTGGTTCATGAGCGATTTTACCAAGATGTATTCTTGCTAAGAATTTGAAAAGAGCCGGGGTAAATTTATTGTATAAAAATGGTCCAAACAATGGTTCGAATGTATTCCAAATACCATCAAAGATGTGAGTTATTGGGTCTAGTATATAGGCAAGTACTATCATGCTTTTTTCGATGCAATGATTTACGGGTGCATTGCCACAATCTGAACAAGGAATTTTCTTTTTTTGCATGAGTCTATAATAGCAGAATTTAGTGTGCGATAGTAAATGCAATTACCCCAGTACTAAAGTTGTTTGTCTAAAAGCACAAACAACTTACTACGGGGCGAGACGTGGTTAGAAATAATTTAAACGAGATAATTTTGCACCTCAAATTTTAATGTGCGATAGTAAAAGAAATTACTCTCTTAGCACCAGATTTTTTTAATATTGCTCTTGCCTCAGATAGTGTCGCACCCGTTGTGACCACATCGTCGAGCAAAATAATGTTTCTATTTGATATTTTTTCTTTATTCCTAACACTGAAACAATCAGTTAGGTTATACAATCTCTCCCTGCGGTCTCTGATGTTTGCTTGGCGTTTCGTGTTGCGGTTACGATATAGCACACTCGTCTCCAAAGTAAATAATTTTTCATTGTCATAGAATTTTATTACCCTTGCTATTTTTTCTGCCTGATTATAACCACGCTCGCGTAATCTTTTCTCCGAAAGTGGAATTGGCATGAGTATTGGATTATCAAAATTTGAAAAGTCTCGTAAATCTATATATTCTTCTAATATTTTCTCGTACAGTACTTTGCCCAAATTTTCCACAATTCCTGGGCGATTTTTATATTTGAGCATCCAGATACTGTGCCTGATTAGTGGATCCTTGTAAGAAAAAAGAGCGTAAGTTTCTTTACCGGGATTTTCTTGTAATAGTTTGCAACCTGAGATACAGGACAAACAAAGTGAAGTTCCTTCTTTACCGCACCCTATACAGCCAACTGGAAATAATATATCCAAAAAAACAGCATATAATTTCTGTCCAATTACAAAAAGACGTTCTCCCATATATATAGTATATACAATCCTATGCTATACTCTATTACATATTTATGGATAATCCATTTAAGAAAATTCTCAAAGAGGGTATGAACTTGTTCTCTAGTTCATCGTCTTCTGGACAGAGTGTTATTGGTATTGATATAGGTTCTTCTTCTATTAAAGTTGTCCAATTAAAGAAAAAAGGAGGTAAGGCTATTCTTGAAACATATGGTGCACTTGCTCTCGGTCCTTATGCTGAAGGTGACGTTGGGGCGGTAACAAATTTGCCTACAGAAAAACTCTCACTTGCCCTAACTGATGTAGTAAGAGAGAGTGGAGTGACGGTCAAAGACGGAGCGATGTCAATTCCGTCTGCCGCGAGTTTGATTTTTGTGATTGAACTTCCCAAAGCAATTGAAGAAAAGCAATTACCAGAAATTATTCCAACCGAAGCACGCAAATACATACCAGTACCTGTATCAGAAGTTAGTTTGGATTTCTGGGTAATACCTAAGAAAGAAGAATCACAATTAGAAAATAGTACCACTGCTACAAATGATAAAACTGAAGTTCTTATCGCCGCAATTCACAATGACACTATTTCAAAATACAAGGACATAATTAAAGCTACAGATCTGATGGCATCATTTTTTGAGATTGAAGTTTTTAGTGCAATCCGTGCGACTTTCTCGCATGAGCTCTCAACGGTCTTGCTAATGGATTTCGGTGCAGCAAAAACAAAACTTTCGATAGTAGAATATGGAATTGTAAAAAGTTTTCATATTATAAACCGTGGTTCAGCAGATATTACGAACGCACTTTCTAGATCACTCAATGTTTCTTTTGCGAGAGCCGAAGAAATGAAACGTGAGTTCGGATTATTTGGTTCTGCTGATAAAAATGTAGGAGATATTACAAAATTATCCGTTGATTACATTTTGAATGAGACTAGTACAGTAATACTAAATTACGAGAAGAAATATAATAGAACGGTAAGTAAGATTATTATTTGCGGTGGCGGAGCAATGCTAAAGGGTTTCTATGATAGTGCGCGTTCGCATTTTAGTTCACCGGTAGAACTTGGAAATCCATTTGGAAAAGTTGAAGCACCCGCATTTTTGGAACAAGTTTTGAAAACTACAGGCCCGGAGTTTGCGGTAGCGGTGGGTTTAGCGCTTAGAAAACTACAGTAAAATAGGTTTTACACTATACATATTTTATTAGTCATACTACAATAGAGCATATACACCATGGAAGGTGATTTTCAAACATCATTTATACCCAAGAAACCCTTATCTGAAGACCGAGTTCAGACTACAAAGCCGGTAAGTATATTTGTTTTTGTTGCTACAATTATCTTCTTCGCCTCACTTCTAGGTGCCGGGCTCATGTATTTCTACAAAGCGAGTCTCGTACGTAGTGTCTCAGTAAGCAAAGCAAATCTAGATAAAGCCAAAGATGCTTTTGAGGGTGATTTTATAAAAGAATTACAGGATTTTGATCGTAGAATTAGTGCATCAAATGAAATTCTTTCAAACCACGTAACCCTTTCTCCAATTTTTGAAGCTTTAGGAGTGGCAACTTTAAAATCTGTACAATTTACAAAATTCTCTCATAAAATTACTGGCACAGGAACGAGTGCAAAAATAGTTGTTACAATGTCTGGAAAAGCTGATAACTATACAGCAATAGCACTACAATCAGATCAACTTACACAGAATAAATATATTAAAGATCCAATATTTGAAAACTTAACACTTGATGAGAGAAGTAACGTCCTTTTTGATCTGACTTTCCAGGTAGACCCTAGCTTTGTGTTATTTGGTGAAAAGTTAAATAGGGAACAAGCTTTAAATACTAATGTAGATACAACTTCGACAACCGCTGATACAAATAATGACGCGTCAGCGCCAAATCAATAATATGAAACTTATATTTCCAGTCATTTTAATACTTGCTTCTATCGGAATATTTGTTGGCTATACAAATAAAACATATAAAGAAGTTGCTACACTTCGTACAGAACAAGCGGCATATGATGAAGCATTACTCAATTCCAAAAAACTATTGGATGTCAGACAGGAGTTAGTTGATAAATATAATGCACTTTCACCTGCAGACAAAGATCGATTGATGAAACTCATGCCGGATAACGTAGACAACATCCGACTAATTATTGATATACAAAAAATTGCATCCCAGTACGGTATGCTTCCGAAGGATATTCATTTTAATAAAGATCAAGGTAAAGCAACTACCACAACGATAGGAGCAGCAGCAACACCTGAAGAAATTAGTCAGGCGCATAAAGATTATGGAACATTTGATTTAGATTTTTCTGTTACTGGTACTTATGCTAATTTTTTGAACTTTACCCGAGACCTAGAGAAAAGTCTTAGAATTATAGATATTGAATCTGTCACATTCGCGATTAGTGATGTTGGAACATCTTCTTATAAATATGCTTTTAAAATTAGAACATATTGGTTAAAAAATTAGCTATGTCAAAAATACTTAAACCAATTATAATAGCAGTCTGTATAGCACTCCTTGGTTTCGGTGCCTATGCTTATATTTCAAAGAAAAAAAGTAGCGCCCAGGGGACTCTAGTATCTTCAAACGCGGGTGCCTCAACTGCCTCTTCCCAATCTTCAGAAAGTGAAGATATTAGTAATCATTTCCTAGATCTACTACTCAATTTAAAGAATATTAAACTCGATACATCTCTTTTTGGCGCTACAACCTTTAAAGCTCTACAAGACTTCAGCTCCCCGATTACTCCTGATTCAAACCCAGGGCGTCCTAATCCTTTTGCACCAATTGGACAAGATGTTATAACCGTTTCATCTTTTGCTGTTACTACAAATCCAATTTTGACTATGACTAGTACTACTGCAACACTATCAGCCACACTCTCCTCGGGTACTATCGCAGTAGAAAGATATTTTGAGTGGGGTACAACAAACGTTACACCACTTACAAATGTGACACCGAAAGTTTCTCAAAACGCTGCGACAGGCGAATTCACATATGGTCTCACAGGCTTAACTCCAAATACTACATATTATGCACGCGCAGTTTCAAAAGTGGGTTCCACGTTAATTTATGGTTCAGTTGTTTCCTTCAAAACACCACTAACAACTGCCGGAGGAATATAGAGATGACTTTTTTAGAAGAGATTGCAAAAAAGGGTCTGATACGCGAGGATCAGATTTCAAATATTATTCGTCGGGCCAACGAAAAGTACGAAGGTGAGATTGATCCAGTATTGATAGAGGCTGGACTTGATGAAAAAAAACTATTAGAACTAAAAAGTTCTTTTTATGCTATTCCTAGTAAACAGATAAATCCGAAATCTGTTTCTTTTGATACTCTAAAATATATTCCTGAGGATTCTGCAAAATACTATAAATTTGTTCCGCTTGGTGTTGCAGATGGAGTACTTGAAGTTGGAATTGTTGACCCAGACAACGTTGCGGCTACTGATGCACTGCAGTTTATAACTTCCAAAATGAATATACCGTATAAATATTTTCTAATTACTCAAACAGATTTCACACAAGTTCTAAATAATTACAGAGGAATAACAGGAGAAGTAGACCAAGCAATGTCAGAATTGGGTAACGATATCGGGGATGTAGATACTTCTGGTATTACAATTGAAAACAATAAAATTCAAGATACTTTAAAACCCGGAGAAGAGGAAAAGATTGTTGAGGACGCACCGATTATTAAAATCGTGGCAGTTATATTACGCCATGCAACAGAGGGGAATACATCTGATATTCATATAGAAAATACTGGTGAGCAAGTAAAAGTCAGGTTTCGAGTAGATGGTGCGCTACACACATCTCTTGTTCTGCCACTTAATGTTTATGCTGGGATAGTTGCTCGTATAAAGATATTGGCAAAACTTCGATTAGATGAAAAACGTAAACCACAGGATGGGGGATTCTCTACAAAGATCGACGGACGCAAAATTGATTTTCGTGTCTCTACTTTTCCAGCATATTATGGAGAAAAAGTTGTAATGCGTATTTTGGATTCGGAAAAAGGCGTTAAGCCTATTGGGGATTTGCAACTAACCCCAGAGAATTTAAAAATGATGCGTGATGCAATATCACGTCCATATGGATTAATTCTCATTACTGGTCCGACAGGATCTGGAAAATCTACCACACTATACTCTATGTTAAATGAATTAGACCGAGAGAAAGCCAATGTAGTTTCACTTGAAGATCCGGTTGAATATCATATGGCTGATGTTAACCAGTCGCAGATTATGCCAGAGATTGGCTATACTTTTGCTTCGGGGTTACGTTCAGTTTTACGTCAGGACCCAGATATCATAATGGTGGGAGAAATTCGTGATAAGGAAACAGCTCAACTCGCAATTCAAGCGGCACTCACGGGCCACTTGGTCTTTTCAACACTACACACCAATAGTGCCGTTGGAGCTATACCGCGTCTCGTAGATATGGGTATTGATCCGTATCTTATTGCGCCTACTCTTATCATGGCTATTGCTCAGAGATTAGTACGCACTGTATGTCCTAATTCCAAGAAGGAAGTTCCAATGGATGAAAGTACAAAGAAATATCTTGAGAAACAATTCTCTGATTTACCAGAGGAATTTAAATCAAACCTTCCAATCAATAACGACAAAATGTACGAAGTTGTACCATCATCGGATTGTCCATCTGGTACACGAGGTAGAACAGCAGTATTTGAGATGTTTATGGTTGATAAAGAATTACAAAAGATTATTCTTACTAATCCAGTGGAACAGGAAATTTATAAATCTGTTCGAAATAAGGGAATGCTCTCTATGCGAGAGGATGCTGTGATTAAGAGTCTAAACGGGGATGTTCCATTTCAAGAGGTATTTAGTCTATAGAAGTAAAATAAATTTGATATACTAAAAATATGGATAAAGAGTCAACACCAAAAAAGAAAATCTTGATTATCGATGACGATAGTTTTCTACTTGATATGTATGCATTGAAATTTACACAGTCTGGTTTTGAAGTTGATACTGCTCTAGGATCAGAGCAAGCACTAGAAAAGATTAGAAATGGTTTAAAGCCCAATATTATTCTCACTGATATCGTAATGCCCGTGATGGATGGATTTGAATTTTTAGCAAAATTAAATGAAGAAAATCTAGGCCATGATATAATTAAAGTAATTCTTTCGAATCGTGGCGCACAAAGCGATATTGATCAGGGAATGTCTCTAGGAGTAGAAGGGTATATTGTAAAAGCAAATTCTACACCATCTGAGGTTATTGCTCACGTACAAGAAATAATAAATACTAAAAAATAAAATGGATTATCAAAAATTACTAGACTCTTTAATAGAAACTCTAATAAATGAAGGCGGATCCGACATTCATTTCTCTGTCGGTCGTTATCCTGCAATTCGTGTCACTGGACAACTTATTTTTCTAGTAAAACAATCAGTTCTAAAAAAGGAAGATGTAGAGGGTTTAATGAAAATCCTTCTAGGTGAAGAAAAGTTCAAAAAATTTACACAAGATCAAGAAATAGATTTCTCCTATGATTTTCATGGCAAAGCTCGTATGCGAGGCAATGCCTTCTATCAAAAGGGAAATGTGGCTTGTGCGATACGTCTCATACCAAAAACCAAAACACTTGATGAACTAAATCTACCGAAAGTGCTGGAAGCTTTTGCTAGGAAGAAACAAGGATTTTTCCTTGTAGTGGGACCAGTAGGTCAGGGTAAATCTACCACACTCGCTTCTATGGTGTCACTTATCAACGAAGAGCGTAGTGAACATATCGTGACAATTGAGGACCCGATAGAGTATTTGTATGAAGCAAAGCATTCAATCATAGATCAACGTGAAGTAGGAATTGATACAAAGGATTTTCCTACGGCACTTAAATCTGTATTTCGTGAAGACGTGAACGTGATTTTAGTAGGTGAGATGCGCTCGCCAGAAACAATCGCTACGGCTGTGACCGCTGCTGAGACTGGTCACTTGGTTTTATCTACTCTTCATACCAACAATGCATCACAAACAATTGATCGTATTATTGATTCGTTTCCAGCAGGTCAGCAAGATCAAATTCGTGTACAGCTTTCAAACTCAATGTTGGGAATATTTTCACAACGTCTAATTCCTAGAATTGCTGGAGGACTCGTACCTGCATATGAGCTTCTCATAAACAATAATGCAGTAGCAAACCTCATACGTGAAAAGAGAACACATGAAATAGATGTTGTAATTGAGACTGGTTTTGAACAAGGTATGGTGGATATGAATAGATGCTTACTTGAACTCGTACGGAAAGGTGAAATTTCAATGGATAATGCCTATCTTTACTCACTTAATCCAAAAGGACTTGAGCGATTGCTATAATCTATGACTTTTAAATACAAAGCAGTTACAAATACTGGGGAACAACGCGAAGGAGTGATAGAAGCACAGACCAAGGATTTGGCCGTGACCGCACTTCAGCGCCGAGGGTTTATTGTTACCTCAATCAAGGGAGCGGACGAAAAGAAAGGACTTAATATGGTTATCTTTGAGAAGGTACCACTAAAGGATGTTGTAATTCTCTCTCGTCAGATATCAACTCTATTTGAAGCCCAAGTTTCAGCACTAAAAGCATTTTCACTTCTTGCTTCAAATGCCGAGAATGCGATAATGCGTCGCACACTAACTCAAGTAACAGATGATATTCAAGCCGGTTCTTCAATTTCTGGTGCTCTCTCAAAACATCCAAAAGTTTTCTCAGATTTCTATGTGAATATGGTCAAAGCTGGAGAGGAGTCAGGAAAATTAAACCAAACATTTCTCTATCTAGCAGACTATCTTGATCGTGAATACGAGCTTACTTCAAAGACTAAAAACGCTCTGATTTATCCGGCGTTTGTTATAACTGTCTTTATTGCGGTGATGTTACTCATGTTTACAATGGTGATACCTAAACTCTCTGCCATAATTCAAGAATCTGGACAGTCTATTCCACTTTATACAAAAATTGTTATCGGCATTTCAGACTTTATTGTTAATTATGGAATATTTGTGCTGATTCTATTTTTGGCCTTTGGCGGTTATATATGGTATTTATCACGTACCGAAAGTGGTAAAAACTATTTAGATAATTTAAAGCTTTCTCTGCCAGTACTCGGACCACTTTTTACCAAAATGTATTTATCTCGTATAGCAGATAACCTCGATACTATGCTCTCAGCTGGAGTGTCTATTGTGAGAGCCATAGAAATTACAGGACAAGTAGTAGGAAGTAAAATCTATAGCACTATTATGAAAGACGCAGGGGATTCTGTGAAAGCCGGAAGTTCACTCTCAGATGCATTGGGGAAACACGAACATATGCCACAAATTATGATACAGATGGTCAAAGTTGGTGAGGAAACAGGATCACTTTCTAACATTCTGAAAACATTAGCTAGTTTCTACAAGCGTGAAGTGGATGATGCCGTGGACACACTTGTTGGTCTTATTGAACCAGTTATGATTGTTGCGCTCGGTGTTTCTGTAGGTATACTCCTATCCTCAGTTCTAATTCCAATCTACAATATTGCGAGCGGTATACAGTAAAATCTATTTAATAGATTTTACTGTCCCAGCACATAGTACCTATGTATAAGGAAATAACCATGATTACATGTTTATTTATCCACAGTGGCGTATTGTACTTACGCTTTGCTATTAGTGGTATAATTTATCTACATAAGTCTTTCGTTTGAAAGCAGGTCGTGTCTTTTTCACTTTTACTAGTAATCGAAAAAGACAAAGAAAATTTTATTAGTCATATGACAAAACAAAAAGGTTTTACATTGATAGAACTTTTGGTGGTTATCGCCATCATCGGTATTCTCTCATCTATCGTGCTCGCTTCTCTAAACTCTGCTAGAAACAAGGGTAAGGACGCTAGTGCAAAGGCATCTATGTCATCAATCAGAGGTGCAGCAGAAATTTATTACAATAGTGCTTCTGATGCCACAGCGTCACAATCAGGTGGAGGAAACAAGTATTATGTTGATGCTACTCATACTGTGTGTTTTAACCCTGATGTAGTTAAACTAGCATCAGCGGCGCAAACCCAAACAGGAAATGCTCCAGTTTGTGGAGCAGCAGCATCAGGATCTAGCTACACATCCTACGTTACACTGACAAGCACTCAGATTTTCTGTGTAGATTCAACGGGATTTGCTGGAGAAATTGGTACATCTCTTCCTGGCACTTATTCAGTAGGGGTTAAGTGTCAATAGATAACACTGGTATTACATATTAGATTTCAACAAAAAACTACCCAATTGGGTAGTTTTTTGTACCACGAATGCTATAATATTTGTATTAATAAACTTATAGAATTAAAAATGAAATATAAAAAAGGTTTTACACTTATTGAATTACTAGTAGTTATTGCAATTATTGGAATACTTTCAGCTATAATCTTGGCCTCTGTAAATAATTCTCGTCAGAATGCACGAGATGGTCAAAGAATATCTGATCTTAAGCAATTGGAAAATGCTTTAGAATTGTACTCAGTTGCGAATAACTATACTTATCCAGCTGATATTTATACAGGCAATCCGCTAGCAAATTATATTTCGAAGATGCCAGTTGATCCTAGTACAGGTGCAAATTATAAATATATTGGTCTTAGTGGTGTAGGGAATACAACAGGGGTCCCATGTAGCGGGTATCATCTTGGTGTTATATTAGAAAAAAACAACTCAGTATTATCAGGCCAGAAAGATTCTGATTTCAATTCAAATGGACTAGCACTAGGAGAAAGATGTAACGCTAGTGGAGGTTTACGTTTCAATGGCAATGATAATTTTAAATGTGATAACACTACTGCAGGTGGATACTGTTATGATATCCAAAAATAATTAATGGAAACACTTTTAGGAATTATCATATTTTTCTTTGGGACTATAATTGGTAGTTTCTTGAACGTAGTTATATATAGGTTCAATACTGGACGAACTCTGGGTGGACGCAGTATGTGTTTTTCATGTGGCAAGACACTGCATTGGCATGAACTTGTACCACTTGCTAGCTATATATTTCAGGATGGTAAATGTACAAAGTGTAAGAGTAAGATCTCGGGCCAGTATCCACTTGTAGAAGCTATTACCGGGTTCATGTTTGTGTTTGTAGCATTTAAATTTGCTTATCTACTTCCTGCATCGATGACATTGTTCTTAGTTCTGGTTACCTTTTCAGCATATCTATGGTGTCTTCTGATAGTTATTTCAGTTTATGATTTTAAGCATAAAATCATTCCAGATAGATTAGTTTGGACGTTTATTGTAATTTCACTTATTGGAATCTTTGTTTTCAAGGGTGATGCTGTAGTACTTCATTTACCGACATTGTTTGATTTGGCGAGCGGACCACTTCTTGCGATGCCCTTTTTTCTACTATGGTTTTTCAGCAAGGGCAGAGCTATGGGTTTAGGAGATGCGAAATTAATGCTTGGTGTGGGCTATTTTCTAGGACTTTCTATTGGTGTTGTTGGTATGATATTAGCTTTTTGGATAGGTGCTATAGTATCTATATATCTTCTTATAATAAACGGTAAAAAATATTCTATGAAAGCAGAAATCCCTTTTGGTCCGTTTTTAGTGATTGGAGCTTTTATTGCTTATATTTTTTCTATAACTTTTCCGCTTTTTTTAACACTTTTCCAATAAGATGAACTTTGAATATTTAAAACATAATTTAAAAGATTCAAGAGGAATGACATCACTAGAGTTGGTCGTTGTGTTAATGATATTTGGTGTTATAGCATCTACTGTAATTTTTAAATTTTCTAGTTTTTCAAACAATGTTGCATTAGACAATCTGGCTCAGGATATTGCACTTCGAGTTAAACAGGCGCAAACAAATGCAATAGGTGGACAATATCCTAGGTTAAATACAGGTGGTGGTACCGAACAAACAGCGCCCACCCTCAGTACATGGAAACCGAGTTATGGGGTGTATTTTGATAAAATTATAAATAACAAACAATTTGTATTTTTTCTAGATAGAGATAATAACAAACTATATAATACCGCTGGTGAAACTACTTGTGGTATAGGCGATTCTGAGTGCTTAGATATGATTACAATAAATACTCAGGAATATATAAGTGATATATGTATTGGTGCTACATGTGGCACCATAAATCATGCGTCGGTTGTCTTCACACGACCTTTTCCTGATGCTACTGTGTACTACAATACAGGCGGAGGAGAAATTCTAGCTACAAGTGATTTAAAAATAAAAATAAAAAATAACGATACAGATCTAGCTACGAAAGTAATTACCGTGACACCACTAGGCCAGATTTCTGTTACAAATGAAGCCGTAGGCGCTACTGATGTAATTGATTATGAAGAATAAAATATGGTTATATTAAATAAAAAAAATAAATCTACATTTAACCCACCACTAAGCTCAATTAAAAAAAATAGTGGAAATGATTTGTATTGTAGAAAAATGACGGGTTTTACTCTGATTGAAATAATGATTGCAACTGCGCTTTTCGTAGTCATAATGATTTTGGGAATTGGAGTTTTGTTAAATGTTAGTAAGAGCCACAAATCTACTCAAATCATGCGCTCTGCGATGGATAATATGAGTTTTGTTATGGAGGATATGTCTAGAAATATCCGACTCGGTTCCACTTTTTATTGTGGTGATCTTGCTACAATAGATATTGGAAAAACACAGTCTTGTCCGGTTTATGGCACATTTCCTGATTTAGCTTTTGAAGGTTTATATGGTGACCCGAAAGCCTTAAATGATCAGATTGTGTACAGATTTTATACTGATGGAATAGGTAGTACTACGGGATATATTCAAAAATCATTAGACGGTGGTACTTCATATAAAAGAATAACTCCTTCAGATATTAAAATTGATTTAACTAAATCCGGATTTACTGTAGTTGGTGCAGGCGCGGATACTTTACAGACCAAAGTTATCATACGAATTTTTGGTACAGTAAATTATCAAAATGTTTCTGTCCCATTTAATTTTCAGACAACAATTTCACCACGCAACATAGATTCGTAGCATTACATAAAACAACAGCATGAAACAAATAATAAAACACAATAAAAAATCAGGGTTTACGATAATTGAGACACTTGTATCTCTATCAATTTTTTCCATTTCAATTATTGCACTTGTTGTTGTGTCTGCTCGTGGAATTTCAGATAGTTCTGTTGCTAAGAATAGACTTACCGCCACATACTTGGCTCAGGAAGGTCTGGAACTTATGAGAAATAAACGTGATACTGCAATTATACAAGGCAGCGCAAACGGCACAAATGGCTGGACAAATTTTCAGTCATCTACAACTGATTGTGCACCATCCGGCGGGTGTGATATTGATCCACTTAGTGAAGCAATTTATAAATGCAATACCGGTACTACTGTGTGTACAATAAAGTCAGATACTAGCACTGGATATTATGGACATCCACCGTACGGTGTAGATACTATTTTCAAAAGAGTCATAACTCTAGAAGAACCGACTAATTGGGGAAGTAATCCAGATGAGTATCAAATGACAGTTACAGTATCATGGACCCAAGGCATATCACCACAGAGTGTGAAATTAGTTGAGAATATTTATAATTGGCAATAATATGAAAAGAATTATAAAAAAATTGAAAAATAGTGACACAGGATTTGTAGTTTTCTTCACCGTACTCATTGCTACTATCATTCTTGCTATCACTATTGGTATTACAAATATTTCTCTCAAGGAATTAAATTTCACAGCTACAGGCAAAGAATCTCACTATGCACTCTTCTCGGCAGATTCTGCAGCAGAATGTGCATTATATAACGATCGTAATGTTGATTTTCTATCTACTCCTGTTCCTCTACCTTCCACCGCCTCAATGACTTGTGGTGGTCAGAATATAACAGCAAACCGAGTAGATATTATTACCGGGGGATATAGTTATGTTTTTTCTAATTTATCCTTGGACCGTGGTTGTGCTGTAATAACAATAAATAAAGATGTAAAAGTTGGAGCTACTGTGACAGATCTCGGTACTACAATTGAGGCAAAAGGCTATAACGTAGTATGTACTGACCTAACAACGAAGAATCCTCATAGAGTTGAGCGTGTACTTGAATATTCATATTAAAATGAGGCAACGGAAGGAACCACGACCGGTCTAGGTACTTCTGGAGGGACTATAATAATGGGTACCGGAACTACAACTGGTTTGGGTACTTCTGGAGGGACTATAATAATGGGTACCGGAACTACAACTGGTTTGGGTACTTCTGGGGGTACTACAATAATAGGTACCGGAACTACTACTTCTACTTCTGGAACCGTTGAAATTTTTACAGGTACTGGGACAACATCTACATCTGGCACTGGAGATACACAAAACAAAGTCCAGTAAAACAATAAATGGTATAATCAAAAATGCATACGAAGGTATGCATTTTTGTATGGAAATACCTGAAGATATAAAGAAAAGAATAGTGAAATTACGCGAAACGATCGAACATCATCGCTACAATTATCATGTTTTAAATCGTCTTGATATTAGTGAGGAAGCACTAGACTCACTTAAAGACGAACTCAAAAAGATTGAAGAGAAATATCCGCAGTTGATTACGCCAGATTCACCAACTCAGCGTGTGGCTGGTAGTCCGCTTCCACAATTTAAAAAAGTTGTGCACGATGTGGCGCAGTGGTCATTTAACGACGCCTTTACCGAGGAAGATATACGAGATTTTGACGAAAGAGTTAAGAAATTTATTCGTCAGGAAACAGGCAGATATGTAGCACCAAGCTATGTTTGTGAGCTAAAAATTGATGGTCTGAAAATTGTCCTCACGTATAAAAATGGATTACTCTCAACAGGTGCAACAAGAGGAGATGGCAAAATAGGGGAAGATGTTACAGAAAATATTAAGACCATTGAGTCTATTCCACTTCGACTCCGAGAAAATATTGACTGTACTGTTGAAGGTGAAGCGTACATGTCCAAAAGCCAGTTTGCAAGAATAAATAAAGAACAAAAAAAGAAAGGTGAGGAACTCTATGCGAATCCCAGAAATATTACTGCAGGTACAATACGTCAACTTGATCCTAGGATTGTCGCAGATAGAAAACTCTCGGCATTTATTTACGATATAACAAGAGGTGAAATTCCTAGTAATCAAATAGAAGAATTAGAAAAACTTCAAAGTCTTGGTTTTCGAGTGAATCCGTATTTTTATCTAGCAAAAACGATTGATGATGTTATCTCTTTTTGGAAAAAGTGGCAGGACAAGAAAGACAAGGAGGATTATTTAATCGATGGAATTGTGGTAAAGGTAAACGATTTCAAATATCAGGAAGCACTTGGCTACACTGGTAAAGCTCCACGCTGGGGCATAGCCTTCAAATTTCCAGCAGAACAAGTCACTACAGTAGTGGAAGACATCGTACTTCAAGTTGGTCGTACTGGTGTGATAACTCCGGTAGCCCATTTACGCCCGGTATTTGTCTATGGTTCTACGGTATCTCGCGCAACGCTACACAACGAAGATGAAATCAAAAGATTAGATGTAAGAGTTGGAGATACCGTGATATTACAAAAAGCTGGAGATGTAATACCCGATGTTGTAAGTGTGCTAAAAGAAATGCGCACCGGAAAAGAAAAACCATATGTGTTTCCAAAAATTGTAGAGGAGTGTGGAGGAGATGGTCGCATCGAGAGAATTCCCGGACAAGTGGCATATCGTTGTGTTAATAAAAATTCTTTTGCCCAGCAAAAAAGGAAGTGGTATCACTTTGTCGGCAAGCATGCATTTGATATGAACCATGTTGGACCTAAGGTTGTAGACCAATTGCTTTCTGCGGGACTTATAAATAGTTTTCCAGATATTTTCACAATTAAGAAGGGAGATTTACTGGCACTTCCTAGATTTGCTGAAAAATCCGTAGATAATGTTTTATCCTCAATTGAGAAATCAAGATCTACCACACTTGCGCGTTTACTTGTCTCGCTCTCTATCCCACAAGTCGGAGAAGAGACAGCACGAGATTTAGCGGCGCACTACAAAACTATCGATAAGATAATTAAGACAAAAAAGGAAGAGTTTGAAAGTCTCCTGGGTATTGGACCAATAGTAGCGGAAGAACTTACAAAATGGTTTGCGGATAAGCACAATATGAAAATGCTCACCCTACTTCTCAAGGAAATTAAAATCGAGGAGATTAAAGAACCAAAAATCGAACAAAAATTTTCTGGCCAAACTTTTGTACTCACTGGAACTCTAAGCAATATGGATAGAGATATTGCGAAAACAAAAATATTAGAACGGGGTGGAAAAGTGTCAGGATCTGTATCAAAAAACACCTCTTACGTTGTGGTAGGGGAAAATCCGGGAAGTAAATATGATGATGCTGTAAATTTGGGTGTAAAAATACTTAATGAATCTGAATTCAATAAATTACTTCAAAAATAACACTCTTTCTGATATAGTCTACACATGGAAGGTACAAATAGCCCAGAGAAATTAACAATAAATGATGCGTTGCTTCGAATTGAGGAGATTTTTGGTAAGGCAATGTCAATGGGTGCCAACGATAGCGAGGGTGGACGTTTTCACGATATAGAGAAAAAGTTGTTGTCCAGGGACCTCACACCAGAAGAAGCAGTTTCAGAAGCTCAAAAAATATTAGATAGCAAACAAGATTATCATTAATATGGAAATAAAAGACATTGATAAACTCGCTGAACTAGCGCGTCTAGACATACCGGAATCGGAAAAAGAGTCAGTCCTAAAAGATCTCGGTTCTATTTTGAAATACATTGATCAGATTAATGAAGTCTCAGTACCAGAGAGTAGGGAAATACCAGCGCATCGTAACATAATGCGTGAGGATATTGTTGATGAGAAAAATGCTACGTATACTAATGTAATTTTAAAAGAAGCACCAAAAACCGAAGGCGGATTTCTAAAGGTTAAGAAGATTCTTTAATATGATTGATCTAAATAATCTCACAATACAAAAAGCACATGAGGCCATGAAAAAAGGAGAGTATTCTCCGCTTGAACTTGCCAATGCCTACAAGAAAAATATAGAAGAGAAAAATAAAGAGTTAAATGTTTTCATAGAAGTATTTGACGATATTGAAGAACAATCAAAAAAAGCGGAGAAGATGTTTAAAGACGGACAGGATACTTTACTTACCGGAATTCCTTTTGCGGTGAAAGACAATATGCTTATAAAAGGGCATCGTGCCACGGCTGGATCAAAAATTCTTGGAGATTACACCGCCGTCTATGATAGTACCGTAATAGAACTACTAAAAAAAGAAGGTGCGATATTCTTAGGCCGTACAAACATGGATGAATTTGCTATGGGAAGTTCTACAGAAACTTCTTATTATAATGTTACAAAAAATCCAATTGATCCTACTCGTGTACCCGGTGGATCCTCGGGTGGCTCCACTGCTGCTGTAGCATCAAATATGGCCCTAGTTTCATTAGGATCAGATACTGGAGGATCGATTCGTCAGCCGGCTGCGTTTTGCGGACTTGTGGGATTGAAGACTACATATGGTTCGCTTTCAAGATACGGTCTTATTGCACTTGCAAGTTCACTGGACCAAATTGGTCCCATGACAAAAACAGTTAGTGAAAGCGAAATAATTTTTAATTCCCTGAATAAACATGATTCTCATGATAGTACATCTCTATCAACAAAAGAGCGTGATGTTGAAAAAAAACCACTTACAAAAAGAATTGGTGTTCCTGTCGAGTGTCTTAAAATCGGTGGTATTGAACCTGATGTTCTAGCAAATTTCAATCAGGCCGTAGAGAAACTTCGTGGGGCAGGGTATACAATTGTAGATATTAGTTTGCCACTCATGCCTTATTCACTCGCTGTGTATTATATTCTCCAGCCAGCAGAAGCATCGAGCAATCTTGCACGATTTGATGGTATACGATATGGATTTAGTGCACAGGGGGAGAATTTATTGGAAGTATATAAGAAAACTAGGGGGGAAGGTTTTGGAAAAGAGACACGCCGTAGAATACTTCTTGGTACCTATGTCCTATCTCATGGATATTATGATGCGTATTACAATAAGGCACTAAAAGTCCAAAAAGAAATTACAAAAGAATTTGAAAAAGCCTTTCAAGATGTTGATGCTATTGTCACTCCTACCACACCATCTGTTGCATTTAAAATTGGGGCAAAATCCCAAGATCCTGTGCAAATGTATCTATCAGATATTTTCACAGTTCCGGCAAACATTGCGGGTATTCCTGCGATATCAGTACCGTCAGGTACTGGGGCAGATAATCTACCACTCGGAATCCAATTTATGGCTCCACATTTTCGTGAAGATATACTCTTTGAAATTGGAAAAGAATACGAAGGGTTAGTATAATAATAAGATGGCAGATAAAAAACCAGAATCACATGGAGGAGGAGGGTTAGGTTTCTCTTGGATTTATATCCTCATGCTTGTGGTTCTAATTTTCATCGTGGTTTTTGGTTGGACGAAACCATTTGATCCTACGTATCTCAATCTTGAGTACTTATTCCAGAGAATTTTAGATGGCGTACAAGCAATCGTAAACTTTTTCATAAATAATCAAGTTGGAATATTACTCAAGCTCTTGATAACTGGAATTTGTATTCTGCTTATTGGACTCATTTTCTATTTATTCTTAAGACTTCTTGAAATGGAAGAGCACCACAAGGAACATGTTTATCCACATGATGATGAAGACGGACATACAACATTAGAGAATACTCGCTCGTTTATGATTCGCGAAACCTCTGATACAGCAGACGAATATGTACCAATAACAGAAGAACCACCGGGTTTATACAAATGGCAAATGGTTATAAAACATGTTAGTTCTAAAAATCAATCCGATTGGAAACTTGCGATTATAGAAGCAGATACAATTTTAGATGCACTGGTAGAAGGAGCAGGCTATGAAGGTACAAGTCTTGGAGAACGTCTGAAAAGCGCAGACAAAGGTACGTTTAAGACACTTGATTATGCTTGGGAAGCTCATACAGTACGTAACAAAATCGCTCATGAGGGTTCGACATATGAGTTGAGTGAACGTGAAGCCAAAAGAGTTATTCAACTCTACGAACAAGTATTTCAGGAGTTTAAATACATATAAAGTAAAAAGCCCGATCATAGGGCTTTTTACTTTCTGCGCGAGTCAATGAACGATGTTGGAACTGCTATTATAAATTATAATGTATATATTTAGTTGCCTAATTTTTCATAGTACTAAGTATTTCACCTTTTAGCTTCAATTCAGAATATTTTTTCAAAAACTTTTGATAAATAGTACTTCGTTCTTTCACTGACTTAAATTTTCCGTTATCAATGTTCTCATCTAGTGAGATTTTTAATTGTTCAATCATAGATAAACCGTTCCTAGCAACCTCAGGACTAGTACTAATAAAGTAATTTTTTTCCAATTCTTTAAGATTTTCTGAATAACGATCTACGAGAGTGGAAAGCTGCTTGGCATTTTCTAAATCCTCCTTCATTCCTTCTTCGCTATATCCCTCATATTCTCCCCCAACACCCAGAGGATTAATTTCTTGTCTTTCATTGTTTTCTACCACTGTTTGCTCAACAGTATTAACACTATTTTCCATTGAAGCAGTATCCATTGATTTAGGTTGTTCCATGATAATTTAATTACCTGATATTAAAATTTGACTGAATTTATTATACCAGTTCTTTCGTTCAATCACTAAACAGAAAAAGAACCCTATTTTAGGGCTCTTTTTCAGTGCGCGGCCGACCGGACTTGAACCGGCAACCTCCCGCGTGACAGGCGGGTGCTCTAACCAGTTGAGCTACGGCCGCAAATATTTTCTGATTCGTCTGGTTGTACGAATCACGGTGTCGGCGGGAAGAATCGAACTTCCGACCTTGGGCTTATGAGTCCCACGCTCTAACCGACTGAGCTACGCCGACAAAAAGCAAACTGCTTTGCTTTTTGTCGATGGATTTACCACCGAGTAAAGCAGTGCGGCTATGCGAGACCAATTGGTCGAGCCGTCGCGTAAAGCATTTACCTAATCGGCGAGAGACATGTTTGGCATGTCACCTGCCGATTGCCTGCCTCTCGGCAGGATTGTTGCGGGGCCCGGAATCGAACCGGGGCCTCAAGGTTATGAGCCTTGCGAGATACCTCTTCTCTACCCCGCGATATAAAAATGCGTCTTTTTTAAACGCTTTTCAATTATACTTAAAAATAATGATTTTACAATAGCGCTTTAATTGCTTTAGTGCTTTAAATTAAGTATTATCTTGTTGTTTCCTAATATGCCAAAATGCCGTTGTAGCCCCGACGTGTGGTCGGGGTCCCGACAGAATCGTCGGGACTCAGTTGATTATTAATTTGATATGCCGTTGTAGCTCAGGTAGTAGAGCAACTCCATGGTAAGGAGTAGGTCGTCAGTGCAAGTCTGACCAATGGCTCCTTCTTTTGCTGAGGTAGTTGTTTGGGTAGATATCACTTATAAGCCGAAGTAGC
This sequence comes from Minisyncoccota bacterium, assembly GCA_041907605.1. Taxonomy (GTDB): domain Bacteria; phylum Patescibacteriota; class Minisyncoccia; order Phycocordibacterales; family UBA9973; genus JAYRGZ01. Next base: position 22,671 of record JAYRGZ010000004.1, read on the forward strand.
TCAGTTGGTAGAGCATCGCTTTCGTAAAGCGGGGGTCGACAGTTCAATCCTGTCCTTCGGCTCATTCATTAATTTCTCCAGATGGTTTACCTGTTCGAATTATTGAAAGGAAATTATTTACGTAAATAAGAAAAGTTTTGATGTAACCAATTCTGTTAAATCTTCTAGCTGAGCTTAATGTGTAAAAGTTCGAGGAATATATAATTTTACCAATTTTTGATAGACGTACAGCGGAGTCGGTGTCATCACCATAGAATTGAATATCTGTATTAAATCCACCTATTTTTTCGAGGGAGCTTGATTTTATTAGTGCTCCTCCACCAGTTACAACACTACCATTTTTAAATACATATTGTGTAAGAAAATTTGTAAGGGTAAAAAATACATCCTGTACAATAAAAGAAATAATTTTAAAAAATAAATTACTATCATAAAACCTATACGGCCCACTTACTGCTACAACTTTTTCATCATAAAAATATTTAATTCCGCGTCTGATCCAATCTACTGGAAGTAATGTGTCTGCATCTATTGTTGCGATAAATCCACCATGGGATATTTTTCTGCCTGCTTCTCGTGCAGCGTTTGGACCTTTTTTATTTTCGTAAATCAATTTTACTAGGCCAAATTTTCTTACTGCATCACTTGTCCTATCAGTACTTCCGTTATCCACTACAATAACCTCAAAATTTGGATAATCCTGTGCCAGCACGGCTTGTAGTGTTTTCTCGATATATTTTTCCTCGTTGTACGCGGGTATTACAACTGATACTTTAGGGCTTGGCATAGTGCCATCATAGCCGATTTTTTGCTTTTATAAAACTGTTATAATGGCCTCTATGGATGTTAATGATATAGATAACAAAATCAGTGAAATAGAAACTGCGATGTCGGAAGCTGATTTTTGGTCTGACAAAAATAAGGCACAAAATCTGATTAAAGAACTAGAAAATCTTAAGCTTCAAAAGGAAGGGGTGGATGCATATGACAAAGGCGGAGCGATTATGACAATACTCTCAGGTGCTGGAGGGGATGATGCAGAGGATTTCTCTCGAATGCTTTTTGAAATGTATAGTAAGTATTTTTCAAAGAATAATTTTTCGTACTCAATTTTAAGTGAGGTCATGAATGATCACGGAGGGTATAGAAATATCTCTATTGAGGTTTCGGGTAAGGGTGTATACGGTAAACTCAAAAATGAAAATGGAGTTCACAGGCTTGTGCGAATCTCGCCATTTAATTCAAAAGGTAAACGAAATACTAGTTTCTCTCTTGTTGAAGTAATTCCTAAAATCCCGAAGAATGCTATGCCAGAACTCAAAGATGGAGATGTTGAATATGATTTTGCACGAGCTGGTGGCCCAGGAGGACAGAACGTAAACAAGCGTGAGACGGCAGTACGGATTACACATAAGCCTACAGGCATCGCTATATTAGTTCGTGAAGAACGCTCTCAAGAACAAAACAAAGAGCGAGCCCTTGAGATTCTTCGAGGCAAATTGTTTAAGAAAGCCGAAGATGAACACAAAACTCTCACAGAAAGCATGCAAATCTCCAAAAACACTGATATAGAATGGGGAAATCAGATTAGAAATTACGTATTACATCCATATAAATTAGTGAAGGATTTACGCAGTGGGGTTGAAACAAGTGACATAGATGGTGTACTAGCAGGAGATCTAGACCAATTCATTGAGGGTGGGGCAAAAAAAGCTTTATAAAATAGCCCCAGCACTAAAACTTTCATTCTTTTGATTTTGTAAGGTATAATGTGCCCTGTACCGGATATTTTTTACGGAAGTTATTCAATTTTTGCTGAGTTTAGTGCGGGGCATTATTTTCTGAAATTCGCTCCGCTCATTAAGAAAATATATGATTTATTTCAACAATGTCTCAAAAGTATATCCTGGTGATTCTGTCTCACTCGATACGATAAACCTCACAATTACTTCAGGTGAATTTGT
>JAYRGZ010000005.1:0-48859 GCA_041907605.1 Minisyncoccota bacterium
GAGGGTAAAAGAGGAAAATTCCAAAACCATCACAATGCATATAGGAAGAAGGGTGAGCACTGTGGCAAGAGAGGTTGTAGTGGTGTTATAATACGAAAAGTTATCGGTGGGCGGAGCGCACATTTCTGCTCTGTACACCAAAAATTAATCAATAAATAATTATGTCAGGACACGCAGGAGGACATGGAGGTGGTGGAATAGAAGCACTGAAGGATCTAAAGTGGCTCATTTTCATCTTGGTTATTCTTTGGCTACTTTGGTTTTTTACCGGTGGACCTGAGCGCAACACTGGTGACAAACCGTTTATCAAACCAGCAAATCCAATAGACTCAGGCGAGACTTACGGACCCAGTCACTGATTCTTTTCCGGTCCCTTTTAAAACCCATATAATTTTCTGGGGAAAATTTATTCTCGCTCGTGTCGCCACACTGCGCTACGGTTTTAAAAGAGGCCCGGGGATCTATTAAATCCAAAATCCTAATTTGTATTCCAAAAGCCCTGCCGGACGATTTGCGAGCGCAACAAAGCGCGACGGCGCGAGTTAGAAGGAATTTTCAACAGAAAATTACCTGACTCGCAAATCGTCCGGCTAAAACCTACTTATCTAAAATCCCAAAAAGTGCTACACCACCTGCGACAGAAACATTCAGCGACTCTTTCTTCCCACTCATTGAAATCTCAGCTATTTTGTCACAGAGTTTTAATACACCATTTTCTATTCCATCGACTTCATTTCCTAGTATAAAAGCCATTCTCTCGGTCTTTTTTATTTTTTTATAATCTACTGAATTTTTTGATTGTTCTATAGCTACTATAGTATGTTTAGTTTGTTTTAAGATATCAATCACTGTTTCTATGTCTTTACTGTGTTCCCAAGGCACACTCTGCTCTGCCCCGAGTGCCGATTTGGCTACATCACCCCTACTCCTACCAAATTTATCCAGTGGTGTTGGCGTATAACCCGTGAGATATATCTTTGAAATTCCTACTGCATCTGCGGTACGAAAAAGCGCACCGACATTTTGTGCACTACGAATATTGTGAAGTATGAGTACGTAATTATTTTTTAAAATTTTATCCATATTTTTATACTATCATTAAATTGATTTCTTGATATATATGTGTTATTTTGGATGTACTTTCTGGCAATAATAAATACATGCCTAAATACGCGCCCGTAGCTCAGCTGGTAGAGCAGCTCCCTTTTAAGGAGATGGTCGCAGGTTCGATTCCTGCCGGGCGCACAAATTGATTTTCTGCTAGAATATATATTATGGATACAAAGAAATTTATAGCATTTATAGTTATTGTAATAGGTATTGTTGTTGGGATGCGGTTTATAATTTCCAGTACCGCAACAAGCAGTAAATACACTGATTTGGTGAAATGTATGGCCGATAAGGGTGTCAAATTCTACGGCGCGTTTTGGTGCCCTCACTGCCAAGAACAAGAGAAGTGGTTAGCAATGTCACGAGCCGAACTTGAAAAGGCAGGTCTTTATGTAGAGTGTTCTACACCAGACGGTGGTGGTCAAACTCAAGTTTGTATTGATAAAAAAGTAGCGAGTTATCCATCATGGGATTTTGGAGATGGAACACTACAGACCGGAGAATTAAAAGTTGAAGAACTAGCACAAAAATCATCCTGCCCACTCCCTACTAAATAACATGGAAACATTTACTTCAGTATTCAATATTTTATCTGCTATTGTATCAATCATATGGTTTGTAGCGGGACTTGTATTTCTATTTTCTAAAAAAGAAAGTGCTATATCGAAGTTCGTCTCAAAAAACATTTTGTGGTTAGGGGTCTTCGTAGCAGGATCATCTTTGGTTGGTAGTCTTATATATTCCAATGTTATAGGCTACGCAGCGTGTACACTTTGTTGGTATGCACGTATTTTGCTCTACCCACAATTTGCAATATTCCTCTTGGCTCTTATGAAAAAAGATCGTGGGATTTTCGATTATGTATTTCTGCTTTCAATTTTAGGAATTATTATTTCTGGATATCATTACTTTCTAGTTGATCTCGCTCATATTGAACTCGTCACCTGTGATGCCAACAACGTCTCGTGCGCGACTAGATATGTATACGAATTTGGTTTTGTGACAATTCCCTTCATGTCTTTATCTGCATTTGTATTTCTCACTGGTGCACTTGCTTCTGCCAAACGAGCTTTGAAACAAAGCATAAATTAGGTTTTTCCCCAATCTAGAAAATGGTACCCAAAAATGCGGTATAATAATACCGAATGGGTACATGATCTTCATATGCAGGTTATCCGCTTAGGATATAATATTTAGCATTTTGGGAGACATGAGAACATAGAATTATTACTTTGTTCTACCAGTTCCTTTTTTACAGTTATGATGTTCTTTTGAAAAGGCTAAAGAGCCTCGAGCAAGTATTTCTTCACAGAAATGTTTACTCGAGGCTCTTTTTCATTTTATCCTGCGTATTCCAAAACAAATTTTTCAAATGTATTTACGAAATCAGTTTTACCAAATTGTGAATCATGATAAAAATGCACCAAATCCATAACGCATTTATCTAATTCTTCCTTTTTCCATTTTGGAAGTGCACTCTCTGTTTTTTTGTATACAAAAGGATTTAATCCCGCTTCTGTCTGGTTCTTTGATTTCTCTACAAGGATCAGATTTTTCAGTGCCCAAAACAATATTCCGGAAATCTCCCGCGGATCAATTCCATTATCAATTGCGCTACGATAAAGTATCCAGGTTCTTTTTTTATCTTTTTGAATAAACGCGTCGCTTATTGAAAATACATTGAATCGCTGTGATTGTTTTGTAACTTTTTCGCCCTCCCCTAAGACCTCTCCGTGTTTTTTAAATTTTGTTACAACATCTTTTGTTAGAGATTGAGATTCAATGAAGAAAAAAATATTGGGCGAACTTTCAAGTTTTGAAATATTTTCTAAGATCCATTCCTCTAGATCTGGAACTCCCAACAAGTGCTGGCATTCAATAATATATTTTTCTCCAAACATACTTGCAGTGGTGGAGAGATTTTGTAGATCTTCTGTAGAAGTATTTGTATCGTTGTGAAAAATCGTGACAAGATTTTTGTTTTGCTTATTTAAAGTAGAATAAACATTGTCGCGATTTTTGGACCGTGTTTTTACATCAGTTCCGAAGACAAGATAGATCATACTAGAAACGTACTTTCTTCTGATAAGTTGTATATGCGTCGCTATATTTATTCACAAGGAGAGATTCTTCTTTGCGAATAAAAATATAACGAGTAATTAGGAATGCAAAGGTAGAAAAAATTAATAACCAAAGTGAATTTATGATTGCAGAAAATCCGAGCACTAAGAGAAACAAACCTAGATGTGTAGGACTGCGAGTTATAGTGTAAGGTCCGCGGTAAAAAATTTTCCAATCATTTACTCCCTCTCCACGAAGTTTAGCTGTTTTATCAGTGGTGTGTTGTGCCCAATACATAAGTAAAGGTCCAACGATAATTAATATCAAACCCAATCCCTCTACTCCCCTATGAGAGAATTGATACGGGTACCAAATCTGAAGTCCCAAACCAATAAGTATTGAGAAAAAGTAGACTAGATATGAATGTCCGAGAACTACATGGATAAGGTTTAGAGGATTTAGCTTCATATGTTAGTTTATTGCTCTATTGTAGCTATGAAATACTAGTAAGTAAAGACATCTTATTTCATGAGACCCCAGTTTTTGGCCTTGTTAACACTCACTATTATTGGTACTGGTGTTCGGTCTTTTATAAACTCTTTGGGTATTATTTGTTCCATATTTTCCTTTATAATAACTTCAGCTTCTTTTATCGTGCTATCTTCTACTTCATATACCAACTCATCGTGGATTTGCATGACTAAATGTATTTTATTCTCTAAATTTTTAGATTTTAGTTCTTTGTCTATTGCTACAATTGCCAACTTTACAATATCGGCAGTAGCTGTTCCTTGTATAGGGGCGTTGATTGCCATACGTTCTGCCATTGCACGGATAAATGGAATTTTTGAACGAAGTCCAGGGAAATATCGTTTGCGACCAAAAAGTGTTTCGGTATATCCTGTTTTCTTCGCTTCTTCTACCACAGAATCTAAATATGCTTTAATTGTTGGAAATTGTTCAAAATAATTATCGTGGAATTTTTGTGCCTCCTTGCGATCTGTCCCTAGGTTTTGCATAAGAGCAGTAACACCCATACCGTATAGAATTCCAAAGTTTATCACTTTGGCTCTACGACGCATTTCATGTGTTACTTCATTTTCTTTTACCCCAAAAACCTTCATAGCGACAGCAGCATGAACATCTTTTCCATCATTAAAAACTTTCAAAAAATATGGGTCTTGTGATAGTAGTGCTGCAATACGTAGTTCAATTTGAGAATAATCAAAGCTCATAAGAGTATGGCCCTCCCCTGCAATAAAAGCATTACGAATATTTTTACCAAGCTCCGTTTTAACAGGTATATTTTGTAAATTTGGGTCTTGTGATGAAAATCTTCCGGTTGAAGCTCCAGCTTGATTGAATTTCGAATGAAGCCGGCCGTCTTTCCCTATAAGTAATGGGATAGTATCAATATATGTGGATAGTAGCTTTTGTAGTTCTCGATACTGGAAAATCAAAGGCACAATAGGATGAACCTCGCGAAGTTTTTCTAATTCACTCTCTCGAGTTGAGCGCGCACCTCCGGCAGTTTTCTTCATTCGACGTCCTTTTGCATCCTCACCTAAAGTATCTAGTTTCATCTCATCAAACAATATTTGACCCAATTGCTTCGGTGAATTAATATTGAATTCACGACCGGCAAACGAAATAATCTGTTTCTGTAATTTATCAAGCTCTGTATGATATTCTTCCGATAAATTTTTCAAATATTTTAGATCAATCAAAATCCCGTGACGTGTCACTTCTTCTAAGATTGGAATAAGCGGTAACTCCATTTGGTTATATACAAAGGATAACCCCCTCTCTTCTATCATTTTATTGATAGCACGTTGTGCGTCTTCCAAATTTTCAGTTTTGGTAAAATCTAATATATCTCTACGGGTTATATTTGTAATTTCAGAATTAAGCAACCACACTCCTAGTGCAGGCTTTCTTATGTCTTCATTGTCACTTTCTTTTTCTGACTTTTCCTCTATCGCTTCAGGATTAAATATCTTTTGAATTCTCGGTATAAGAGAACGAAATTCTAAATCACCCAAAACTTTTGTAATTGCATTCACATCAATATCTTCTCTGAATGATTTATTCGGTAATGAAAATTCTATCGGGGCATCTAGCCTAATAGTTGCTAGGGTTTTTGAGAAAAGTGCTTCTTCTTCACCATCTTTTAAAAGTTGGAAAACCCTAGCTGTGACACCGATCTTTTTGAATTCCTCTTCTCCGTTTTTTGCTTTTAGTTTTTTGTAGATTGATTCAATCGTTCCAAAATTTTTTATAAGTGTTTCGGCTGTTTTCTCTCCAATTCCCTTAATTCCTATAATATTATCTGATGGATCACCACGAAGACCCTTATAGTCAGGAAGAAGTTTTGGTTTGAAACCAAAACGCTCTACTACTGCTTTTTCGTCATACAAAATTGTATCGTTAATTCCTTTTTTGAGAGTAAAAACTTTTATGTGATTTCCGTGAACAAGTTGCAGTGTATCCATATCACCAGAGGCAATAATTACACTTAATTTTTCATTGTGTACATGTGTCGCAATAGTTCCCAAAATATCATCTGCCTCAAATCCGGGAGCATCATATATTGGAATGTTAAATGCTTTGAAAATTTCGCGTGAAAAAATAATCTGATCGACGAGTGCATCATCAGTTTTCGCACGTCCAGCTTTATATGCATCATATGCATCGTGACGAAATGTTTTTTGTGGTAAGTCATAACATGCCACGATATAGTCCGGTTTCAGATCTGTAATTATTTTAAGTAACATTGTCACTATCCCATAGAGTGCTCCTGTTGGCTGTCCCTTGGAAGAAACAAAATCTGGAAGTGCATGATAGGCACGATGAATAATCGCGTGCGAATCAAGCAAAACAAGGGTTTTTGGGGACTTTTCCATATTATCAGTATATCACCTAGAGGAGAACTTCTCTTCCTTCTCTTCCTCTGTGTTTTAAGAATATATGTAATGTATTTTTAGGGAGAAGTTTGGAAACAATTTCCGGCCATTCCAATATAATAAGATTTTTGGGGTCTTCCAGGATTTCCTTGAATCCTAGCTTTACCAAATCCTCCGCATTTTTTAATCTATATGCATCTATGTGAATGACTGTACTAATTTTTTTGTAATCGATATCAAATCTTCGCATGATCACAAATGTTGGACTTTTGGTTTTAGCTTTTGGATTTAAAATACTAAGAATTTGTTTTGTGAGTGTTGTTTTTCCCGCACCCAAATCACCATGAAGTGCTATGACTTTGGCTTTTGTGGATTTAGTTTTCTCTACTTTATCTATTATTTTTTGGGCTATAGATTTTAGATCACTCTCAGTAATGATGCGTTTCATACTACAGTGATACCATAATTTATAGAAACACAAAACCCGCCAGGCATTCGGCGGGTTTTGTTGGCATCAATCCTTTCTGGAAATAGCATTTGTATTTAAATTCCCAAAAAGTGTGTTGGCTTAATTGTGGTATGGTGCGTGCGGTACATCCATGTCTTCGTAATGCGGTGCTGCGGCAACTCTATTTGTTCGGCGATTTTTGTATAGTGTCTGAGCGAGGTATATCAATGCTAGGATTACAAGAATTACTAGTAGCCAGCCTGCAAGAGTATGTGGGAAGAAATCTCCACCAAATAGTGCAAGTCCAGCTAGGGATGATCGTGCAGGACAGTTTTGAGTATTGTTTAATTCATATGCTACAGCACTTTCTTGTGCAGTTGTAACTGGACTCTTAAATCCTAGTGTTGCAGTAGTAACAAGTAGAGTTCTATCAATTGCTGAACGTAGAACGATAGCAGTGAAAGTAAGTGATCCTTCTTGGTCTTTTACCATTGTACCGATATCTAGAGTTAGAGTGTTGTCTGCTGAGTTATAAATTCCAGCTGATGCATTTCTAAATTCTACGTCTTTTGGAATTTCAATGTGTAGAACAATGTTTGAAACTGTTTTACCAGAAATATTCTTGTATTTAACTGTGTAGAATAGTGGATCACCAACACAAACGTTTTCTGATTGACTATCAATTGAAAGCTCAACTAGATTTGATCCAGTACCCGTACCTTGTACGACTACAACCGGAGGATTGTATGTCGGTGTTGTAGTTATTGCTAGAGTTTTGAATACTTGGATCTCACCTTTTACTGTAGAACCATTTGATACAGCTACCGCTCTGTAATAATAGTATGTATCTGATACCAAGCCTGTTGCAGTGTCATAGAAAGAAAGTCCTGATGTGCCTGTAACTGTCTGACTTGAAGTTGTGTAGCCCATAGTAGCAGTAGGTCCCCATTCAAAATATACCTGTGTTGTAGTACCTGAGCCTTGAGTAAGTAGTCCGTTTAGTCTCGCTGAGCTTGTACCAATTGATGAAGCTGATGTTGTCATTACTGATTGTGTAGTTTGGTTGTATTCATCAGTATCAGTAGATGAATAACATCCTGGATCGTTTAAATCGATCTTGCCATCACCATCATCATCATATCCATTATTACATGCATATGTTGTTGGTTGTGTTACATATACCTGGGTAGAAGAAGTTTGATTTCCATTTGTTCCATATGCTGTAAGAGTGTAGTATGTTGTGGCATAAATTGAGCCTGTGTATGCACTACCATATGTTCCATATGATCCATTAACACTACCACCATTTATATATGTAGAAGTACATCCGGTTGTAGACCAGTATAGTGTTGAACTACCGCCTGAGGTAACTGAAGATGGTGATGCGTAGAATGATGTAATTGAACAATTATTTTGTATTGTGTTTACAGAAACTGTTGTAGATGATGTTTGATTTCCTCCATTACCATATGCTGTAAGGGTATATGTAGTTGTTCCATAAAGCGCACCAGTAGAAACTGATCCGTTTGTTGCGTTATTGTTGCCATAAAGCGTGCCGCCGGTGATTGATGTTGATGTACATCCTGTTGTGGTCCAGTATAGTGTTGAACTACCACCAGATGATACTGAAGACGGTGATGCGTAGAATGAATTGATCGCGCAATTGTTTTGTATTGTGTTTACATTGACTGTCGTTGAAGCACTTGTCGTATTAGTTCCTGTCGCAGTAAGTGTAAAAGTATTAGTTGGACTTGTAAGTCCACCAGTATAAATAAAACCATTTGTAGAAACTGCTCCGCCTACTGTTGGACCAGAGATACTTGCGGTAGTACAACCTGACGTTGACCATGAAAGCATTGATGTAAGTCCAGATGACACTGCTGTAGGATTTGCACTAAATGAATTAATTACACAATTATTTACTTGGGTAGAACTAACTTTATAGTGAAGTACTATATCTCCCTGATGACAAAATGAATTAGTAGCTGGACATGTGTTTTGACCAGCGATAGAACCGATGTTTAAACCACCAGAATATAAATTACTTCCATCCATTAATACTGCTTCATATGTTTGTGTCTTCTGATCATAGTAAACATAAACATTATTTGTATTTGTTGTAACACCAGTAAAAGTCAGAGTCTGTGCAGAATTTAAGTTTATTGTTGTAGATCCAGAAAGACTTGAAAATCCATCAGCGGATAGTGTTGCAGATATTGTATGTGTTGTCCCAGAACCAGTTACCTGTGGAGATACTGTAAATTTTGTATTCGTAGCAGTGGTTGTGCCAGTATTGTGGAAATATAGAATAACAGCGACTGTATCGCCTGCGTTTACACCTGAAGTCACAACATTGTAACCAGTATTTGTACCGTTAGAAATTTTACTTCGAACGAGTGGATAATCACATCCAAGTTGTCCTTCATAAGAACATACAGGAAGTGTATTGAAAGCTGCCTCTGCTTTGTTTGCAAATGCAAAACCTACAACGACAACAAGACCAATCAAAAGTTTGGCGGTTAAGTTTTTCATAATATTATTTTTTATATTAATAAATTTCATATTTTCATAATAACATATCTTAATCAATATGTCAATCTGTACTCGATAAGTACATTTGTAAGACTTCAATCATAAATTAAAGGCTTACAAATGGGGTGGACTGTTTTTCAACGTTCACCCTTCTTTGTTTTTTCCAAACAGCAAATTTAATGGCGACCACGTGCACCGCCCGCCGAAGAAATCATACCCCCACCAGTATTTCCCATAGAAAAACCATGGGCAGAATTACCGAAACTACTTAAGTTTGTGGCAACTCCGTTTCCATAATTTCCTTGCTGGATATTAGTTGTTGGTCTTTTATTCTCCAACTTTGCCAATAATCCTAATCCATCGCTACCATTTGAATAGTGCGTGAGATTGGAAACTCCAGAGGAAATCTGATTCGGTTTTCCATGGATCACAGGATTTGAGCCGGTGGTAATACCATTACCATTGTTTGTGTAAATAGGCTTTGTATTGCCACTACCATGAATGCTACTTTGACTACTGCTACCTGTATAAAAAACAGGTTTAGATCCTGAGCTTATCTCAGAATTAGCATTCGTGTTGTAAGCGATAGTAGATCCACCAGCATTATTGTTACCAAGAGAACCAGTTGTGTATGCTGCAACTCCACCTGTAGTAGCTATTACGTTACCGTTTGGAGAAATTACATTATACGTTTGTCCACTGTGAGCAACATTGTTTGTATTACCAGCTGTTGTTCCCGCATTGCCTATGGTTGTGTAGCCTATCCCTGTATTACCAGTTGTAACAACATTCGTGTTTACACTATTGTTGTTAATTAAAACTGGCGATTTAGGAACAAAGCTGTTACTGCCATTTGTCTGTAAATTTGACCCAGCAACATTAGAGGTTGTAACCGGCGTTTTAGGAACAAACTTAGAATGATTAGTATTACTACTGGGATCATTCTTAGCTCCGTAATATCCATCGTTGCCGTTTGTGTTTGCACCACCTGTATTAAAACCGCCGCCATCATTACCATTAGTGTTTCCACCAGTGGTTGTACCATCTGTCCCATTGGTTGCACCATCTGTTGTGGTGGTTGTGCCATTGTTATTGATGGTAATGATGTTGTAAGTATAAGAGGTGTTGTTGTAGGTAGTATAGTAGTTATTGGTAGTATTTGACCAACCTTGTACGGGATTTTGATAATAACCATAATAAGGTTGACTGTTATACCAAAAACTAAAATTAAAACCCCAGCTGGGCTGACAATAATTTGCGGGCATACAATAACAACTTTGTTGCGGTATGTACTGCACTGGCTGAGAACAACCACAATCTTCGTTATACACCTTGTACTCTGTTGCTCCTTGCGGAACTTCATTATAAACATTTACAATTATGTCACCATCGCTGTTTTGCTTTGGTATTACATTTGTAGTTGTCGGTGTTTTTTGTTGATCGGGCTCTTTTTTTGCAATTGGATCAGGTTGTTTTTCTTCCACATAAGGATACCTCATATCTTTTACAAGATTGAGACATTTACGTTTATAGAGCACAATCCAGTTTCCACTTGTGGGTGATCTCCAAATCCTGCATTCAATTTGAATCCAATCATCTTCGAAGGCCACCATTTTGTGAGTACTTGGATCAACTGCATAAATCTGCAAATCACCTTTCTTCATGTCAACAATTGTGTCTTTCCCCTCAATGACCATAGTGAGGGCTTCTTGCTTGTCCACCGGACTGGCAAGGTGAAGTGCTTGTTGATTGTAGTTAATGAAATTAACCAGAGAATCAACATAAACTTCACGGATATCAGACTGGAGGTAATCGGCAGTGCCGAAGTATAAATCATTTGCAAACACTTCTGCTTCCGGAATTTGTTCGCCGGTAATCAAAAATTGTTTGTACGGGTGATTTTGCCCGTATGCTTTTTGGTGCATTGACGCAAGAAATGTCATTGCGAAAAATGCGATGATAAAGTGCTTCATCTTTTTCTGATTTTTGTTTAGTTTATGATTTTTGTGAGATTTTCTGACTATTCAGTATTTTGTAGTATAGTATCACGTTTAGCCTTATTTGTCAAGGAGTTTTTCGCTCATATATATATGCCTAATAAGGTATAATTGTGAGTATTATATGGTCCAATTTGATGAAGACAAACAAGCTCGCCAATTAGACGACCTCAAAAAAGCCGAAGAGGAGGAACTGGTGCAAATCCTAGCTGAACAAAAATACGGTATCCCCTATGCTAATTTGGCTACTACATTAGTTGAAAACGAAGCACTTAGATATATCTCAGAGAAAGAAGCAAAAGAGTGGCAGATCGCTCCATTTAAATTACTTGGTAAAAATATTCATATCGGTATTCGCTCTCCTGAACGACCAGAGGTTGAAGCTTTTCAAAATGAACTCAAAAAGAAGGGGTTGATTCCTCATCTATATATGGTGTCCCTTGCGAGCTTAGAAAAAGTCTGGGAAAGATATGCTGAGCTTTCTTTTGCTTCTACTTCACGTGTAGGAGGATTGGATATTTCCGCTACGGTGATTGAAGAGCTCAAAGCAAAATTAAAAAATGTGAATGATGTAAAGAGTGAACTAGAAGCTTTAATGAAAACTAACGAGACTCATAGGGTTTCTCACATACTAGAAATAATTCTCGCTGGAGCTATCGGAATCAACGCCTCTGACGTACACATAGAGCCTGAACAAGACTATGTAAGACTTCGTTTTCGATTAGATGGTGTACTGCAAGACATTTATCATTTTGGATATGACATTCACAAACTTTTGAATTCTCGCTTGAAACTCATCTCCGGGATGAAGCTCACAACTCAAGCAATAGCACAAGACGGGCGTTTCTCAATATTTTTGGGAACAGATGAAATTTCTATGCGCGTATCCATTGTCCCCGGAGCATATGGTGAAGGAATTGTGATGAGAATACTTAATCCGAAATCAATTCAAGTAAATCTAGAAGAAATGGGAATTGATGACAAGCTGTTTAATATCATGATGACCGAAATCGCAAAACCAAACGGCATGATTCTAATCACCGGACCTACCGGCTCAGGTAAGACCACAACCCTATACGCATTCTTGCGAAAAATTTATACACCAGAAATAAAGATGATGACAATCGAGGATCCAGTGGAATATCATCTAGAAGGAATTACTCAAACACAAACAGAAATAGAAAAAGGTTATGGATTCTTAGAAGGACTCCGCGCGGCACTAAGACAAGACCCAGACGTGATAATGGTGGGAGAAATTCGTGATGCTGACACAGCAAAAACCGCCGTGGAGGCAGCTCTCACTGGCCACTTGGTTTTCTCAACTCTTCATACAAACAATGCTGCTGGAGTAATCCCTCGTCTTATTGATCTAGATGTTAATCCTAAAACACTAGTATCTGCCCTAACGTTATCTATAGCCCAGAGACTTGTGCGTAAGCTCTGCCAGAATTGTAAAAAAGAAATAACAGAACCAAATCCAAAAGACATTGAATTGATAAGGAATATTTTGAAAAGTGCACAGGAAGAAGGCAAGGATTTATCTAAATACAACCTCTCACCAGATATGCCTATAAAACTCTGGGGTCCTGTAGGCTGTGAACTATGTAACTTCACAGGATACAAAGGCCGACTCGGTGTATTTGAAGCAATTCACACGACAGAAGCAATTGAGAAAATAATTCCAGAGAATCCATCGGAGCGCGAAATAAAAAAAATAGCCGAGGGTGAAGGACTTTTCGACATGAAGGAGGATGGTGTAGTGAAAATTTTGAAAGGTATTACTTCGCTTGAAGAAGTCGCGGACGTCGTAGATATGTATGAGGATTAATATTCTTTTTTGCTCTCTTGTTTAGTAACCAAGTAATTTTTTGCTAAAAATTCTTTCTCACTCAAACCAAGTTTTCCGCTACGTTTCTAAACAAGAGAAGCGGGCTTATTAAAATACAAAACATCAGTAGAAAAGAAGTACTACCCAAACGAGAGCAAATCCAATTGGTAATCCAAAAAGAAATCTCCACAAACCGTAGCGTCCAAATATGTAACTCTTCCATGTACGATTTACCTTATCTTTTTTAGACCACATTTGTACATCTTCTTCATAAGAAAGTTTATCTTCTAGGTGTTGAATCCGCGTTACCCAATTATTTCTCCAAAGTCTCTGTTTGCGAACAATTACGAGCCAGTAGATTGAAAGTAGTATCCCAATAATTTTTGCTAATAATAAATATTGTGTATTTAATTTCCCTATAAAAAGTGAACCGATAAGAGCTGAGTTCACAACAAAGAAAAAATTATAGAGCCAATACAAATCCTTCGCTTCTTCTTTTACCTGCGAAATATACCGATCGTATTGTTGTATGAGTTCATTTCTTTCCATACTTATATAGTATCTAAAAAAGAAAAAAGCATAAATCTCTAAACAATCCTTAACATGCTATGCACGAGAAGCAACGCATTCTCAAAGGATAGCCCCAGTACATGTAAACATGACCAAAACGTCCTTCTCGAAAGCATATAAACCATAAAGGCTGATCGCTTAGAGATTTATGCCATTTTCAACCACCAAACAACTATACAACAAAAAATTTACCCCACATTCTCGCGAAGTGGTATACTCTGTGCATAAGGTGTGTATAAATAATTTCTGGTATCATCATAGCATATACTAAATTTTTTGTCAATAGACATATGGAAGATAAAACAAATAACAAAACAAACGAGGGTGACGAACTATTCTTGGATCAGACACTCCGACCGAGCGCATGGGATGAATATATAGGCCAAGAACCTATAAAAGAGAACCTAAAAATCCTATTAACTGCTGCAAAAGAGCGTAATCATCCAGCAGAACATATACTTTTTTATGGTCCACCAGGACTCGGTAAGACTACCCTTGCGCATCTGATTGCCAAAGAAACTGGACGACAGATAAAAATTACTTCCGGCCCCGCTATTGAAAAAGTTGGGGATCTCGCCTCAATTCTCACAAATCTTGCTCCAGGAGATATACTTTTTATAGATGAAATTCACCGCCTAAATAAAATGGTTGAGGAGGTTCTCTACCCTGCTATGGAGTCAGGAATCTTAGATATCATAATTGGCAAAGGACCATCCGCTCGTACAATTCAGCTCGATTTGCCACCTTTTACTCTCGTTGCTGCAACAACCCGCATTGCACTTTTGTCGGCACCACTTCGATCACGATTCTCTGGCGGAGTATTTCGACTAGAATTTTATTCTGAAGAAGAAATTAAAAAAATTATACAGCGTTCAGCAAAAATTTTGGGTATTTCCGTAGACGATGAAGGGATGACCGAAATTGCGAAGCGTTCACGCTTCACTCCTCGTACAGCAAACTATTTTCTAAAACGCTGTCGTGACTACGCACAAGTACATAAAAAAGATTTGGATAAAAAAACTGTCTTTCTTGCTCTATCACTTCTAGGAATTGATGAGCTTGGACTTTCTCAATCAGATAGAACAGTATTGGAAACAATAATCGGAAAATTTGACGGTGGTCCGGTGGGATTAAATACTCTCTCTGCTGCAACAAGCGAGGAAGAAGCAACAATAGAAGAAGTAGTAGAACCATATCTAATTCAGCGTGGACTACTAGAGCGCACAACTCGTGGGCGCACAGCTACAAAGAAAGCATATGAACATCTCGGTTACGATTTTCCAGAACAGAAACAAAACTCTCTTATATAAAGCAAAACGATCAGACTATAGAAATAGCTGATCGTTGTCCACATTTAAGTGGATTTTTATTGACACGGTCCAACAACGTAGGCGTTGTTGGTAACACCACACCCCTGACAGGTATAAGTATGCTGTTGGTTACACATACTATAGTTACCGCCGTTTGGATTTGGGTATTGATTTGTACTGTATTGGCTACCACCAACCCCACCTGAAATTCCAACGGAATTTCCATACGGGGAAGTTGATCCAGACACAGTGACATTCCAGTTACCATTTCCTACAGATACCCCTGCAGTTGTATATTGTCCATTTGATTGAACAAACACCTGTGGGTGTAAATCCTTGATAACCTGACCGGCTGTTTTGTGTTTTTCACTGTTAGTTTCAGTGGAACTTTGTCCATCTGAATATACGGTGTAGGTTGTGTCATCAGATGCTGTGTAATACACATCATCTGAGTTTGTTTGAGCAAAAGCATTGAATGCGAGTGCACAAATTGCGAAAAGTACGATTATTTTTTTCATTGCTTCTATGTTTTGAGTTTGAGATGAAAATTTTTCGATGACACTCATAATAGCATAAAAATGTATAAAAGTCAAGGGGTTTCTTGTTACCCTTTTTGGTTCTATAATGAAAATATCCTTATTTAAAGGCTTCAAATATGAACCGAGTATATATCAATGAATAACAAAACTATCGTTTTAGGTATTGATCCAGGGTTTGAAAGACTTGGAATTTCAATAATTTCTAAACAAAAAGGCAAGAAGGAAGAACTTATTTATTCTGAGTGTTTCAAGACTAAGGCTACGCTTACCTTCAATAAGCGACTTGGGCAAATAGGTGAGCAAATCGAAACAATAATAAAAAAGTACAAACCTGATATTTTAGGAATAGAAAATTTATTCCTGACTACAAATCAAACTACTGTGATGCGGGTTGCAGAGACACGTGGTGTAATAATTTATATAGCAGAGAAAAATAATCTACTAATCAGAGAATACACTCCACTTCAAATAAAAATGGCTGTTACAGGATATGGTAAAGCGGACAAAAAACAAGTTATGAGTATGGTTTCAAAATTAATAGACCTAAATGGCAATAAAACATCAGACGATGAACTAGATTCCATCGCCGTTGCGTTAACCACAATTGCATACGAAAAAATTTAGAGCTAGGGTTTTCCACATTTTTGAATAATTACTATTGCATGGGGTCCCCTATTTTGATACAAAGTGCACATATAAGTAAGGTGCACTTTGCACAAACGAGATTAAATAGTGTATGAGTTATGATGATGACGATATACTTACTCGACCGCCCGTAGAGGAGGAAGAGGAAGAAGAGGAATTAGATGAAGTTGGTGAAGAGGATATTCTCGATGATGATTTGGGACTCGTAGTAGACGAAGAATTGGCTGATGAGTTCAAGTCAGACGATGACGTAGATCAAAATTACTAAACAAATAACAAAAGCCCCTATAGGGGCTTTTGTTATTTTAGAAAAAAACTTTTATAAATTTCTTGGGACCAATACGATAGTTCCCTGAAACATTAAATTCTTTTAGGTCTTTCACTTTGAATTTACTATCTAAGTTCTCAATCGCGCCTCCTTCAATTAATCTTCGGAGATCACTTTTAGATTTTACTAAGCCTTTCTCCACTAATATATCTGCAATATTTTGGTCTTTTTCTACATATAGCTCTTGTGCGATTTCCGGAATGATTTTTTTCTGAAACGTTGATATGAAAGAATTTTCAGCATTACTTGCATCCTTTTCTCCAAAGTAAAATCTCACAATTTCTTTAGCTAATTGCATTTTAGCGTCTTTCGGGTTAAGAACGTTATCAACAATTTTATCCTTTAGTTCTTTGATTTTAATTTGCGATACTCTGGTGAGCAATTCAAATCCCCTAATTATCATACTGTCATCCCAACTCATAACTTTTCCATACATATCTCTCGGATTGTCAGAAAGTGTGAGCATATTACCCTCAGTTTTGCCCATTTTGGTTCCAGATGAATCAACGAGTAGCTTCATCGTAATAACAAACTTTTCAGAATTTTTAATTTCCTTCATTAGCGTTCTTCCAGTCAACATATTAAAAGTCTGGTCATTTCCTCCGACCTCGCCATCAACATTCATAGCAACAGAGTCATAGCCCTGCATTAATGGATATAGAAATTCGTGTATGTAGACGGGTTTACCCTCAGCAAATCTTTTTTCAAACATATCTCTCTCCATCATTTGCTGGACTGTCATTTTTGAAGCTAGACCTAAAACGTTTTCCAAGTTCATCTTTGCTAACCATTTAGAATTGAACTTAAACTCGGCTTTATTTTTACCTGTAAAAGAAATAATCTTGCTTGCTTGTTTTTTATAATCTTTTAGATTTTTTAAAACTTCTTTGTGTGTTAGTTGCTTACGCGTTGCGCTCTTGTCAGTTGGGTCTCCAATCATTGCGGTAAAATCACCCATAAGAAGTATTACCTTGTGTCCTAGGTCTTGCAACTCTTTTATTTTTAGAAGTGGAATAACGTGACCTAAATGAAGTGTCGGTCCAGTAGGATCAATGCCTAGATATATTGTGAGCTTTTTGTTTTGTCTTAGACGAGACTCTAGAAATTCAGGAGATGGATAAATTCTCTCCACGCCACGGTTTAGTAACATTTGTATCTTCTCTTCGTCTATAATATTGGGTTTTTTCACACTATTACTCTATCATATCTCCACTTTTTTGTCCGTTTGAATAAACTAGTCGTGGTATGATTACATTAGAAGCACATGGCACAAAATCCCTTACGAAAAAGATTAAAACATAACATACTCCTTTTTATCACTGGAGGTTTTTTTCTTGTTTGTGCTGTAATTATAATCTGGCTTTCGTCACTGACCGTTCCAGATTTAAAGTCTTTTGAGGACCGCCAGATCGCACTTTCAACAAAAATTTATGATCGTACTGGTGAAATCGTATTATACGACCTACATCAGGACGTGAAGCGTACGGCTATACCTTTTAGTGATATGGGTAGCTATATTAAAAACGCTACCGTAGCAATTGAAGATAGTGAGTTTTACCAGCACAACGGTATTAGACTCACTTCCATATTTAGAGCAATACTTGCAAACCTCACCTCTGCATCGTTCTCACAAGGTGGTTCTACTATCACACAACAAATTGTAAAGAATGCGTTGCTAACAAATGAAAAGACAATTACACGTAAACTAAAAGAATGGGTCTTGTCACTAAAGATTGAGCGAGTTTTATCTAAAGAAGATATCTTGTCACTTTATTTAAACGAATCTCCGTATGGTGGAAACATTTATGGTATAGAGGAAGCATCTCAAACGTTTTTCGGTAAACACGCAAAGGACCTATCGTTGCTTGAGGCAAGTTATCTTGCTGCTATTCCTCAAGCACCAACATATTACTCCCCATATGGAAAAAATTTGGATAAATTAGAGGAAAGAAAAAATTTAGTTCTTTCAAGAATGAAAGAATTACATTTTATTTCAGACAGTGAGTATGACGAGGCAAAAAAAGAAACGGTTGTTTGGAAACCACAGGAAGCGAGAGGAATAAAAGCTCCACATTTCGTATTTTTCATTCGTGATTATCTAGCAGAGAAATATGGTGAGGATGCACTTATGGCTGGTGGACTTAAAGTAATTACTACTCTTGATTACGATATGCAACAAAAAGCAGAGCAAACCGTAAAAAAATACGCCTTAATTAATGCCCAAAAATATAAAGCTACTAATGCAGGATTAATAAGTATTGATCCAAAAACAGGACAGATTTTGGCTATGGTTGGATCACGAGATTACTTTGATAAAGAAATTGATGGAGCTTTCAATATTACTACCGCCAAAAGACAGCCCGGTTCGTCTTTTAAACCTTTTGTATACGCAACGGCTTTCATGAAAGGATATACTCCTAATACTGTGCTCTTTGACGTACCAACAGAGTTTAATCCCGGATGTAATCCTTATGGAAAAAGTTATGGTAGTACCAATCAAAAAAATTGCTACATGCCCCAAAATTTCACTGGTGAAAATAATGGTCCAATGACATTGCGTAATGCCCTAGCACAATCGATAAACGTGATAGCAGTTAAAATGCTCTATCTTGTGGGCATTGATGATTCAATTAAAACAGCGGAGGATATGGGAATACGAAGCCTTGGTACAGCAAAAGATTATGGTCTAACTTTAGTGCTTGGAGGAGGAGAGGTTCGTCCACTTGATATGGCAAGCGCTTATGGTGTATTTGCAAATAGTGGTATAAGAAACCCCGCAACAGGAATTTTAAGGGTTGAAAATAAGGACGGCGATGTGCTTGAAGAATATCAAGACAATAATGGAGGTGAGGTTATACCTAAACAAATAGCACTACAGATAAACGATATTCTATCTGATAATGATGCAAGAGCACCTATGTTTGGTAAGAAATCAAATCTCTATATTGAGGGTAGACAGGTGGCAGTAAAAACTGGTACTACCAACAGTTATCGTGATGCTTGGATAATTGGTTATACACCATCGTTCGTTACCGCAATATGGGTTGGTAACAACGACAACACTCCCATGGCAGACAAAGCATCCTCAACGCTCTCAGGTCCTATGTGGAACGAATATATGAGAGCTGTACTTCCTAAATATCCAAATGAATCATTTGAGAAACCAGCTCAAATAGCTGGGTATGAAAACCTAAAGCCCGTTCTTCGTGGTATTTGGCAGGGTGGGGAGAGTTTTGTAGTAGATAAAATCTCTGGACTCCTTGCAACAGAATTTACCCCAACAGAAACCAGAGACGAAAAAGTTATCTCAAACGTTCACGACATACTTTATTGGATAAATAAGGATGATCCACTTGGTCCATCACCGACCGATCCTAAGCAAGATCCACAATTTAATAACTGGGAAACTGCTGTTCAAAACTGGTGGTCCTCTCATGCTTATCTATATCCTCAAAACTCTCCAATAAAACCTACAGAGTACGACAATATTCACACAGAACAATCTAAACCACAGATTATTATTCTTTCTCCTATTGATTCATCGTCTGCAGGAATAAATTCTCAGATAACAGTTTCTGCAACAATGTCTGGACAATACCTGCCCCAGAAAATGGATGTTTTTGTGAACGGTAATTATGTTGGTACTTCAAATAACTATCCCTTTAACTATTCTTTCACACCCAACGAATTGTCTGGAATTAACCCTGGTGACAACCTTGAAATAAGAGCTGTCATATATGATTCTGTTTATAATCAAAATGAATCTACTGTAAATGTTTCCGCCGAATAAAAATTAATTAATATCTATAACAATCTTTTCCCCCGCTATCGTATTTATTTTATCTATTATTTTATTTTTTTTTAAAAAAAGTTCCTGTTTTTTTATTGCAGTCAATTTTATTTTCAAAACCCCCTCTTTAATAGAAACATCTTTAGTTTCAACAAAGGGAATTTGATCCTCTAATACGCTTTTTATTATTTCAAAGTTTCTTAGTTGGTTAAAAACTTTTTTATTTTTGTTTGATAAAAATTTTATAATATGCCCATTATCCATATTATCTATTCATAGGCATTATTAAATAACAGAATGTTTTATCGCCAACGCCTTTCACTACTATAGGTTTTTGTACACCATTACATGAGACACTTATACTGTCTGTTTGTATGGATTGTAGGCAGTCTGCTAAATATTTTTGATTAATATTAATTTCTACCTTTTCACCAGAAAGAGCGCCGTCCACCAATATCTTATTCTCCCCTTTGTCTGGGTTCTGTGCGAGGAAAAAACACTGTTTATTTTTTGGATCTATTGTTAGGGTTATTTGGTTGAATTTATCAGCAAAAATACTGTTTGCTTTTATCGTATTTAAAATATCCTGCTTAAGAAAAATACCCTCGGTAGTACTTACGGTTGGTACGATCTGTTTATAATCAGGATATATTCCATCAATAATCCTCGAGGTAATTGAGAATATGCCAGTTTTGATAATTATTTGGTTTTTTGAACAAATTATATTAGTGTCCCCTTGTGATATGTCTAATATTTTTATTATTTCAACTATATTTTTAAAGGGTATAATTATTGGTTCGAAATTATATATATTTTTAACCCTTATAGTTTTTTCTGCTAGTCTAAACGAATCCGTAGACACAAAAACTAAATTGTCCTCGTGTTGATATAAATAAACAGATGAAATTTCTGGTTTTATATCACTTACTGCAGATGAATAAAAAACACTCTTAATACCTTCTATGAGAATTTTGTTTGGTATAGAAAAATCCACACCCTCTGTTTTTGGAATATTTGGAAAATCTTCATATGGAATAGTTTTAATGCTTGTTTTTGTATTTTTGGTCGTAAAAATAGCAGTACCACCCAATAACTCTATTGTTATTTTTTCATTATCTTTTAGTGTACTAACGAAGGCTGATATAGTACTGGCTGATATTGCAAAAACCCCCTCTTTTTCGGTGTTGGTTGGTATTATCGCTTCTATTCCTAGACTTAGATTTGTTGCTCTAATTTTTATTTCTTTTTCTGAAACTATAAAAAGAAGTGTTGAAAGTATTGGGAGTGTTAGATTTTTTCCAGAAGCTTTTTCTACACCCCAGACTGCAGTTTTTAAGTTTTCTACTAAACAAATTGTTTTCATATATAAAAATTTATTATTACTACTAGTGGTGTGTATAAGTGTATAAGTCTTGATAATTGATTTATATAAGGATTTTTTTGCATATTATTTTTTTTATTATGTTAATAAAAAATTTTATTTTCTCTTTCGTTTTAAAAAATTATTTTTCTAATAAAACTTATTAACAAATTAAAAATTAATATACATATTAATTCACAACTATTTAAACATACTTATTAACTGTTCTAATTCGCCCACCAAAGCCACATCTTTCTTTAAATCATTTTTTATTTTTTCATATGAATGAATAACCGTGGTGTGATCTTTTCCGCCTAGCTTTTGTCCAATCAATGGATAAGAAACACCAAACTCTTCACGTAATATATACATGATCATTTGTCTTGCTTTGACAATCTCTTTTCTCCTAGTTTTTTCATAAATAATTGCTTCTTCTATATTGTAAAAATCAGCAACAATCTTAACTACTTCTTTTGTAGAAACAGTTTTCTTTGGTTTTATGTTGTTTTTTAAGAGGTTTTTTACTTCTGATAGTGTTAAACCACGGTTTTTGAGTTGTGATTGGCAGACAATTGAATTTAGATTACCCTCGAGCTCACGAATATTTCCTTGTATAGCGCCTGCGATATAGGCAATTACTTCGTCTTCTATTACAACACCGTTTTCCCGAGCCTTCGCTTTTAGTATTGCAATCCTTGATTCAAAATCTGGCTCAGTGATATCTACCGTCATTCCTTGTGAAAATCTAGATTTTAAACGGTCTTCAAGCCCAGGGATGAAGTTTGGGTGCTTATCAGAAGAAAATATAATTTGTTTACTATTTTCATACAAAGAATTAAATAGATGGAAAAGCTCTTCTTGGGTTTTTTCCATTTTATTAATAAATTGAATATCGTCCATTATTAAAACGTCATACTTTCTGTATTTTTCTTTAAAAATATTTGGTTTATTATTTTGAACCGAGGTAATATAGTCCACCGAAAATTTTTCAAGTGTTACATAGTGTACTTTTTTATCCGGGTATTTTTCTTTTATAGAATTACCAATTGCTTGTATGAGGTGGGTTTTACCTAATCCAGTATTTCCATAAATAAAAAATGGATTATAGCTCTGTCCTGGTCGATTTATGATAGCCTGTGAAGCTGCGTAAGCAAGCTCATTAAAAGGCCCAACAATAAAGGTATCAAAGGTGTATTTCGGGTTGAGGTTATCTTCTTTATTTATATAAAGATCGTTTAATGGTAACTCCTTATTAATAAAGACTTTTGGAGCGGATACCTCCTCCCCGTTTTTATGCCTCTGATCTATTTTTGTTATCTGGTATTCGACTGCCCGGACACTATCAGTGAAATTCATTAAAGCCTTTAAAATCTGCTTATGATACTTGTTGGTAAGCCAATCTTTAACAAATTCATTTGGTACACCAATATAAATTGTCCCTGAATCCTCTTTTATTATTGAGGTATTTTTAAACCAAGTACTAAAATTAGCCTTTGAAACCTCCACCTCTATTTCCTTTAAACAATTATTCCAAAGTTCTACTGAATCTATAAATCCCATATGTAAAGGCCATTATAGTATGCTTTCTTAAATATTAATAAACCCAAAACCTTAATCAAGCTGTTGATTACCTGTGGATAAAAAACAAAATACCCAAAGATTGATTTTATGTAGGAAATAATATAGACTACAACACATGTCACAAACATATCAACCCAAAAAACGAAAACGTGCCAAAACACACGGCTATCTTGTTCGAACAAAGTCAAAAAACGGAAAGAAAGTACTACTTCGAAGACGCAGAAAAGGACGGGCTAAACTAACAGTTTAAACAATGATTTCAAAGAAAAATAGGGTTACGAGTGAAATGGTTTCCAAAATATTTAAAGATGGAAAAATTATCACAAGTAATGCCTTTTTTTCTTGTCGGTTCATGAAAACCGCAGACACACACCATATAGCTTTTGTCGCACCAAAAACAATCTTTAAGACAGCAGTAGAAAGGAATACTATCAGACGTAAGTGGTACAATTCCCTCCCTAAGGGTCTAGAGAAAACTAAACCGGGAGTTTATGTTTTCTTTCTTAAGAGTGGTGGACAAAAGACAAATACGGAAGACCGCATAAAAAGTCTCTCGTTTTTAAATAAATGAAAAAAATATTAATAAAGATTATTTCTTTTTATCAAAAATACATTTCTCTAGATTCGGGAATTTTATATAGACACGGTATTGTTACCAAAAAAATATGTCATATGTATCCGACCTGTTCTGAATATACAAAGCAAAGTATTGATAAATATGGCGTAGTAAAAGGAACATATCTTGGAATTAGAAGAATTTTTCGGTGTCATCCATGGCAAAAAAATCTATTTGATCCTGTAAAATAAAGACTTTATCTTTATGGCTCAATAGTATACAATACTCTGATGCACCAACTTTGGACCCTATTTTTATATCAGCCACTCTACAATGGCCTCATTTTTTTAGTAAATAATGTTTCTTTTGGAGACCTTGGTTTTGCAGTAATAATACTTACAATCATTGTAAAAATGATACTTTTCCCTATTACTAAGAAATCAATTACTTCACAGCTCAAACTTCAATCACTTGAAGTTGAGATTGCTAAGATCAAAGAACTTCATCCTGAGAAAGAGGCACAAGCAAAAAAAACTTTTGAATTATATAAAAAAAACAACGTTAATCCATTTTCTGGATGCCTACTACTACTCATACAATTTCCAATTATCATTGCACTCTATTATGTTTTCTACAAAGGACTATCTGGTTCAGAGAATTTGCTCTATTCTTTTGTTCATCAGCCCGAGAATATGAAAACAGTATTTTTGGGATTTTTTGATCTCACAAAACCACACTTTGTGTTTGCAATCTTAGCTGGTCTTTCGCAGTTCTTACAAATGCAAATATCAATGAAAAATCAAAAGGTAGCACCCAAAACTGGTTCGTTTAAAGACGAACTATCACGTAATATGCAATTTCAAATGAAGTATATATTGCCTGTCTTTATTGGGTTTATTGCTCTAAAGCTTTCTGCCGCAGTTGCACTTTATTGGATTACAAGTAATATAGTTGGCAGCATACAGGAGTATTTTATTAGACGAAAACCAATTGAGCCTGTAAGGATAATTTCTTAACCTATGAATCAGGAGAAAATCCAAAACATAATAATGGATTTTATTGCAAAAAGTGGCCTACATAACCGCGAGGTACTTTTTGAGCTTTCAGAAGACGGCAAGACTCTTTGGTGCAAAATGTATTCTGATGATGGACATCTATTAATTTATAAAAACGGAGAAGCACTGGCCTCAATTAATCACATAATCCACAAAATTATTGAGAAAGAAATTGGAGAAGGAGAAGATCCAGGGATCTCTGTAATTTTTGATGTAAATAATTTCCAAAAGAAAAAAGTTGATAGCTTGAAGACAATTGCTCACATGATGGCAGAACGAGCGCGCTTCTTTAAATCCAGCGTCGAGGTGGATCCTATGCCACCATTTGATCGAAGAATAATTCATGAGTTTCTATCTGAGATACCAGACATCGAAACAGAATCCACTGGTGTGGGTCCACATCGACGTGTTGTTATAAAATATCGCGATACCACTATTTAATTAGCCGGAGAAACTACTGGTTCTTCTATCGTAGGCGTTACCCTTAAGTCGTATTCCCAAAGAATACTGCTTTTTTTATCCACAAAAAACAAGTATGAAAGTGTTGGATCAACTTGGAGTTTTGTACCGTCAACAGTGGTACCCGTAATACTTGAAGGATTAAACAATACATTAGTTGTTATACTATCCCCTATTGTTATTTTCCAAAAAGAATCATTAAAACCTACAAGGCCCTGGTACCAACTATCTGGATAAATACCAGGAGATAGTGCATCAGGTACAGCACAAAATACTGCGCTACTATCTGCTACCCAAACACACTTTTCAGGAAGTGTTTTTAATCCAATATTTGTAGTAATTCTTGTGGAAATATCGTATACGTATGTTTCAATTGTATTTCCTGTCGTTTGTGAGTATAAAACCTTTTTCCCGTCTGGTGAAACAAGAGTTGTCAGTCCATAAATATCACCAAGCGTACGGACATTGGATTTTGTAGTTGTGTCTAATATATATAAATAACCAGTACTGTAACCCGATGCTTTTGTTGTGAGAGCAACTTTTTTGGAATCAATCCACTGTGATAACCATTCATAATAGGGTGATGTGAACACATCTATTTTTTTTGTTCCGTCAATATTTGCAGTGCTGCCGACGACATTTCCCGTTAAATAAGAAAGATAAAATATTTTTTTGGAGTCCGGAGAAACACTCAAATCCAAAATATTCTGAGGCAAAAAAGATCCAGAAAGTTCTAGATTTTGTTCTACTAAACCCAGAGTGTCTTTTGGAATATTTGCGAAGTATGTATCGATTGTTTTATTGTCTTCATCCAAATACCTTAGAAGTGTTTGTGTGGCTGAGTTGCCATAAAAAGATTCGTAAACTCTAGGAATTGTTGTATTCGTTATACGAGAATCTTTTAATGTATCAGCAAAAATATCAAAGATATTTGCTGTAGCTTTTTCTCCGTATCTTACAGCTAAAACCTTCTCTGTTTTAGGTACACTTACAGTAGATGTACCCTGATCCACGGTCACTTGTGGTGTTGTCTCAATATATCTTTCCTTATCAAAAATTACATATCCAGAAACTGGATTATTAGATAGCTGGTGAAGTTTTACAACCTCAGGCGTAGGTTCTGGCTCTGGTGTTGGCTCTGGTTCTGGAGCTGGAGTCGGTTTATTTGCTTCGTCTATCTCACCCCCTTTCCCGAAAGGAAAAAAATCTTTGAGCGTAGTTGCTACATTGCCAGTATCTGTACCATTTTTTTGAGAAAAAAAGTAAAAATATGTACCGATTCCTAAGATTAGTATAAGTATAATTATTAATATGAGAATTAATTTTCTAGACATTTTTACTGAATGATCACTTTTATACCACTAAACATGTATGGGGCGAGTAATACTAGATCATCGTTGAACATTCTAATACATCCATTTGTTGTTCCCAAAGTATTGTTTTGGTTTGAGTGAAATCCTATAGAACGATTTACACCACCCAGGGTTATGCCTGTATTTATAAAGGCTGCTCCAAAATTATAATATGAATCACTATATGCTAATACCCCACTGTTTTGATCCTTTGCTATACGCCGGTCGCTTGATATATAGCTTGTACCCTTTGGAGTTCTGCTATCACCTAAAGAGGGTTTTGGGCTACCGTTTGGGTCAGATACTCCCTTGTACCCAATGTTTATTGGCACAGTTACTGTTTTTACCTCAGTCCCTTTTATTGCATGAAACAGTGCTTTATTTGATGCGCTATTAGGAGCGACAGCGGTAATTGTTATTGTATCGATTTTTCCACCGCTTTTTAAGAAATCTGAAAAATCACTAACACCCGTACTTGCTTGTGGGCTAGTGAAAGAGCCCTTCATCGCAAAAGGGTTACCAGAATTACCAGTTGAAGAAGGTAGGGTCCCGTTTACGGGTGGGTTTTGTGCCATTTGTTCTGTAAATTTATAATTTGTCTCATCTAAATTAACCACTATGTTTTGTGGGACAACAGAAGAAAAATTAATATCAAGTAGGTGTGGATTTATGGTGTTAAGAATTAAATATGCTCCTAAGGCTAGAATTAATCCACCCACAGCCCTAGTTACGGTTTCCTTACCTCCCTCCTTGCCTGATACGGCGTCTGTAGACATATATTGTACTCCACCCAAAATTATCATTATCACAGCCAGGATACCTATAATCCCCATTATTATTTTAAATATTGTTTTTATATATCCAGGCAAGTCGTTTAGATCAATCTGTGTAATATCACTTCCCCCATTTGGGTTCGGTAGTGGCTCCAGTAAACAGTATTGTCCATCAGGACAATTTACAGTAGACGATGGTTGTGGAGTTTGTGGTGTAACTGTTTGGATTTGAGCAGAAACAATCGTATAGCCAGCAAGTAGTTGTATAAAAAATGTAATAATTATTATGAATTTTTTCATCTTATTTTAAATTAATTTTTATTATCTCTTTACTTGCTTGGAATAATTTTGAAATATTCTTTATTTCAAGCGAAATATCTGATACACCTACACCACCACTCTTTATTGTCAGAATATTTTTTGTTTCAGGAACTGGAATAACTGAGTTGTTAATTTTCCATGTATATTGAAGGTCTCGAGACAACTTATTGCCCGGTGAAAAGAAAAATGGTTCTGCAACAATGGTCTTTTCACCACTATCTATTAAAAAACCATTCTCCAGAGTCTTTTCGTATTTTATACCAAGGAGAGGATCTTTCTCGTAGAATAGGATTTTGGGAGTGTAAGGTTTTAGATTTATTGTTTTTTTTGCAACACTACCCGTTGTTGTGTTTGTAGCCACAACACTGAATTGTTCTATTGGATTAAGATAATTTAGTTTTATATTGATACTGTTTTTGTTATACCCAGAGGCGTCTTGTAAACTATTAAAATTCTTTTTCCAATTGTATATGACACCGCTTTGTTGTGTAGATGTAGAAAATACAGGCATGGCAACTATTTTAATAATACCCTCTGAACCCGGTAATGATTTACCACGATAAAATGGTGGCACTGTAGAATCGATTGCTTGCCACAAGAGATCTACCTGGGATGGTTTAATTATTATTTGTTTTGAGAGAGAGCTTGAGCCAAAAACTATCTTGGCTACCACTGTCTTAGATGCCCCAGGCCCAGGAGCGTCTAGGCTAAATTGTTTCGCCCCTACACCCGCAAGGGCAGAACTACCATTAACAATCCAAGTTATTGTTGCATTATTTAGGTCAATAGCGTAACTGACTAGTTTGATTGTTACACTTTTATACGGTTCAGGTACGTCTGGAACAGTTTCAATAGCGATATCTGATTGCACCAACTGAGCTAGTGCCAAATAAGGATAAGTATATAGTGATAATATTACTATTCCGAAAAAAAAGAGCTTCTTTACTTTGTAGATGAAAGACCATAGTTTCATGTCTACATATTATATACCAAATAAGCCCCATCAAAAACAGGGCTATTTACCAGTTGTTGCACTCTCTAAATCCTCCTTTGCTTTTTTGATTGCAAGGATCTGTGAAGGATCCGATGTGATTATTTGTTCTTCTGTGTACGATGCTATGATTTTTATTGCTACGTGTTTTAGTCCTGCAAAGAATATTCCCTCACCCACACCAGATTCAAGCAGAAGATATTTTTCCTCGTCTGTGAGATGAAAGGTTTCTTGAACCTTATCAATCGAACTTGGAGATTGCTTAAGAAGTATCTGAATTGATGAGTTTGTCACAATTGGCACACCGTACTGGCTTTTCATGAAGTCGTCGATATTTTGAGTAATTGTAGATAGTCCCAAATAATATTTTCTACCACGTTTAGCAATACTATAAAGAAATGATGCAGTATCCTCAGACTTCATCATAATCCAAGCCTCATCCACTACTAAAAGTCGCTTCTTTAGGTTTTTTCTTATTGCGTTCCAAATAAAGTGAGTAACAATATACATTGCTACGGGTTTCAATTCATCCTCCATGTCACGAATTGAAAAGACAATTAGTTTCTTATTGATGTCTACATTTGATGGCTGATTGAGAAACGTTGCCCAAGATCCCTTGGTGTACTTTGATAGTCTCGCTAATATTGAATCTGTTCCCTGCATACCAGCTAGTACCATTTCCAAATCAGAGAGAAGCGGTGGCTCAATATTAGAAAAGTCAGACTCGGGAGTTATATCTTTCAATGCATACGTTTCAGATATTGCTCTATCAATCACCGAATCTTCTTCTGGCGTAAGACCCCCGAGCATTATACGAAACAATCCCACAAGACTTATGACGTTTGAGCGAAGTACATCAGCAGCAGTTTCATCCTCTCGTGGCATTGGCAGATCGAAAGGATTTATATGATGATCTGATGAAAGAGCAATGTTGAAGTATCTTCCTCCTACTGCTTCTGCTAAATATTCGTATTCTCTTTCGGGATCAATTACTATTACGTCCGTATCAAACATAAGAGTTCTCAAAATCTCTAATTTAGTAGTGAAGGATTTACCTGATCCAGAGGTTGCAATTGTAACTGAATTGTAATTTTCTAGAGAGAAACGATCGAAAATAATTAAGGATGAGTTGTGTCTGTTTATACCATATAGAATTCCCTTGTCTGAAGTAAGGTCAAATGAAACAAATGGGAAAATTGAGGATAATGGTTCAGAATTTAGTTTCTGATGGACGTTTATCAGGTCTGTTCCAATTGGTATTACACTCTTTAAACCATCTTCTTGTTGGAATAATGCTGGTTTTAGATAAACAAGTTTTGCCTCAAGGATTGATTTGATCTCGTTCTCCGTTTTGTATAGTTCCGTCTCATTGTCAGCATAGATTGTAATATAAAGTCCAACATCAAACATTTTCTCTTGAGCTTGTTGTAGTGAGTCACGAAGAGATTCTAGATCACGAAAAGCAGTATCAAGCATTGGATCACGCACTAGGCCTTTTGATTCACGTACATTAATCTGACTTTGAACTTCCGCAACTTTTTTCTGGAACTGTCTGAGTATCTTTGTGGTCTCAATAGGATGAATAAATATTGAAACATCAAAAATTTTATCCAGATTAATAATAGGTGAAAACCAATTATCTGATAGAAATCTTGGATATGAAATAACGAAGAATGTACGAGCGAGTTTGTCTCCTAGGTTTAGCGTTTTAGGCTCAACCCTTATTGCAGATGGTGCAATGATATCGCGGAACTCAAGTGTAGCCGCCTGGTAGATCTCTGATGGTAATACAGGTAAAATTCCCTCAGTACTTCCACTTTTCTTTTTCTTTCCCCCAAATAATGAATCAAATATTCCCATATTATTGTGTTGGCACTTTTATTGATCCGGTAGTTTCTCCAGGATTAAATATTTTATAGAATAATTCTATTGCCTCCTCGGTTCCTAGCTGTACCGTGCGTACTCCTACACGGGATAACCCCTGTTGAACTACACCGATACGCTGTTCAAGTTGGGTACGTTTTTCCTCAAATTCATATATGCTGTCTTTTTTCTTCTCCTCTGTTTTTTGTTTTGAGCCGAAAAGCCCTTTGCTTATTGTTCCTTGTGTGGATAGTGGTGCTGCGCTATATGGAACCACAACAATAAAACTTTTTGTCATTATTGCTACTTGGTCTGTAAAGTCACGAATAAACCCCATGTATTCTTTTGTTTGCACCTTCAATAGTGGTTCTGTGAGCTCTTTTAGCCTACCCTCTAGCAAAATTAAATAAGGTCTAATGTCTAATCTCCGTGACTCCACAACAATTTGAACAGAAAAATCCAACGAATTCAAAAATGTTTGAAATTGTGCAAGTGTTGCGTTTTGCTCGTCAAAGGATTTTAAAGATAAATTTACAGACGAGGCAAGCAGAAGAGCACGCATACTACCATCTTTTAGTATTACAATTCCATCGCGGACTTCTTTTATTGGTACAAAGTCTTGTGTTGCAGAAGCGCTAATTGCCATATGTATAGTATATATTATTTATCATTTTTCTAACCCTTTTTTTCTACATCTAATACATCTAAACTCCAGGATATATCCTTTAGTTTTGAAGAAGATAATTTTGGAATATAATTTTCAACAGGAGATTCTTGTACCGCTGTCTGTTTTTTCTCATCGTTTTTCTTTACTTTACGCATTTTCCATACATATAATTTTGACTGAAACAAATAGACAAAATATGATTGAAGGATAAAAACAAAAGGCTTCCCATTCACTTTATAAAAAGTTAAAGCACCGGCTAGACCTAAGACCGGTATTATAAGTGGGATAGCTATAAATATTGGTAGAGTTCTGTATAAAACAAAAGCGCCGCCAGCCCCACCCAGAAGATAGAGAAATTGTTTAAAAGAGAAAGGGCCGAATATTTTGTCTTCTATATCAATGAATTGAGGAACCTGAAATTGCATATAGTGTTTATTGTACTATATTTTCCCATATAAAGAACCGCTTAGAGCGGTTCTTTATATGGATCACTACTTTTCTGCGAAGGATTTACGGGTGGTGTTGGTGTATAAGTCGTTTCTTTTTTGGGCGTACTCACTATTCCACCTAGTTTATCTCCTACAATATTTCCAGTACTTGGTGCTGTCGGTGGGGTTGGCATGTTTTTCATAACTCCAGGTGCAGGTGGTACCGGTATTGTCGGGGTGGTTGGTGTTGTTTGTTTGATTGGATTTAGTATCACCGGCTCGCTCTTAGGCGGATTTTCTATACCACTTATAGCATCTAGACGACTTTCAATATTAGCAGGCGCTTTTGTCTCAGTATTACTCTCTATAGAGATACCAGCTTTCGCAAGAATTTGTGTTCCAGTGTCTGTTGGTTTTGTTTCTGTTCCTCGTGGTGCTTCTGTGTTTGCTTTTGCCTCGTATACTTTTTTTAGGGACTCTCTTATTGGCACAAAGACTTGATCACTAATATCTTTCACTAATCCGTCAATCATTTTATCGTCATCAATTTTCAACTCCACCTGCAATTCATCTCTGAAATCATCTGGAGGAGTCATACCTAAAAGCACCATTGTTGTCTCTAATTCAATTGTACCCAACTGCTCGTATGTTAGTTTGTTTTTCTTTGCTATTTCGTATAGTTTTAGCTGGTACTCGCTCGAAGTAATGACACCCTGTATGTCTTCGGGAAGTAGAGAGAAACGTTTTTGCATTTCTATTTTTACATCTTCAAATTGGTCTTGTTCTTCTGCCATATATTAGTTTTATTATATCATGCACATTATTTTTTTAATGATGTCCACCACCCCCACCATGATCGCCCCCATGGGAATCGTGTCCACTACTACCACCGCCCCCGCCACTACTTTTACCAAAACCCTTAAAAGCGTCAAAGAACTTACTAACAGGAGGTTTGTATTTTGAATTTACACTATGAATTTTGTGTGTATCATCGCTTGCAATATGTACCCCCTCAGAGAAAATTTTACCACCAGCTAAATCAGTGTTTAGCTTTAGGTTGATTCCAGGTACTGTAGCTGTGTCAATTCTCCTTCCTAGGTCTTTAAACATACCTTGCATAGGTTTTAGAACTCCGCCGTGTAAAGCCCCACCGATTGAACCTACCAAGGCTCCCGCCAATGCTGTTGGTATTGCTGTTACTCCACCAGCTATTCCAGCGGCTCCACCGACAATTGCACCGCCCTTCATCCCCTGTACCACAGCACGTGTGAGTCTCCTCATATATCTCTCAGTCTGTAGACCATTAGTCGATGCCACGTCAGTGTTTACATGACCAAGTCTATTTACGTTACCAAACTGATCTCTCGTCTCTCCATGATACTCGTAACCACTCTTTTTCATTTGTGAAGAGAAGTATTCTTTTGCGCGAGCCTTCTTTATGTTTTCTACGGCCTTTTCATTTTGTGCAATTGTACCCTCGTAATTTCTTTGTTGTAATCCTGGTACAACACCTGTATCACCGCCGTTTTTAATATGTTCCACATAAGTATTTACTCCACTAATTTGTGCATCTATCGAATCGATTCTTCTTCTTGCTGTTATCGCGGCTGGAGACCCAGGATAACCCATATCTTTTTGATTTTGAACAATTTGATTTTGTTCCTGTCTTTCTTGTTGTAATCTCGTCTTTAAATCTTGAGCTGTTTCAACATCTCGTTTTCTCGTATCAAGTTCCTCGCTATGTTGACGGTATTCCTCTTCGTTGTGTCCAAGTAGTTCTGTAAATTTCCTTTCTTTTTCCGCTTGTCTTGCAGTTGCACCAGCTACACCACCGGCAAGATTTCCTGTGGCAAGCTTACCGAAGCCTCCGGTGTTTATACCCGTAGCGTTACTAAATGCTTGCCCAGCACCAGTCTGTCTTAGATCAAAGCTCCTATTAGCATTTTTCTGAGCAGTAAGTAATTTATTTTTTGCACCCGCTTGCATTCTCTGGAATTCCGCAGAATTTTTGATTGCATCATCGTTACCTAAATGACCTAACTGTGCACGAGTTTGTGCCGTAATTCTTCCCGCCGCAGTGTCTTTGAGACCCTCGTCATTTAATGTTTTCTGAGCCCTGCCACCTATGATTCTTTGTGCACCAAGAGCAATTCCACCTGTTGCGACCCCAAGAGCGAGTCCAGCTCCGGCACCGAGTACTGCACTACCAGCCTTAACTGCCATTTCCCCAAGTTGGCCGGAACCTTTTTTGGCATATTCCACCGCTTTCATTAATAGCCCAAGTACTATTAACATAGGTATTATCACAAGCAATATTGTTTGTAACCAACTTAGGCCCTGGTTGTTGGGGTTTAGTAATGCCAGGAGGCTTCCTTTTGAAAGCATGGCAATTATATACATGAAGAACATGAAAATTGGTGCGGCAAATGCTGTTGAGAATAGTTTTTTCCACCAACCCTTCCAGTTCATCTCGTCCCCCAGAGAGCCAAAGGGTATTATGTATGTTACAAAAGCAAGTGGAGCAAATATTATAAGTATCCAAAGCTGGATTAATCTACCCAAGAAACTAAGCCCGGCTATGAAAAATGCCCAAGCAGCGTATGCAAAGATAGCACCGCTTACAAGAATTATAGAAATTAAAATAGGGGCTGGTACAGAACTCGATTGTCCCGCTATGATTGTTGTCGCTAAAAATAAAGGGATACCAATAACAGCACCAACCCCCGTTGCTGTCAATGCAGCACCAACAGCCGCGCCACCGATGAGTCCATTTGTAAC
This sequence comes from Minisyncoccota bacterium, assembly GCA_041907605.1. Taxonomy (GTDB): domain Bacteria; phylum Patescibacteriota; class Minisyncoccia; order Phycocordibacterales; family UBA9973; genus JAYRGZ01. The sequence continues at coordinate 34,246 of JAYRGZ010000005.1, forward strand.
ATTAAAATCTTGTTCCCTATACTGATCCAAAAATTTTGAAGAACCTAATATTTGTGGTTTGAAAGAACTAGTCACTAATCCGCCAATGTCTTTTTCTTTTACGCCAGTTATATTTTCATTTATTATTGGTTCGTATTGGACTGGTTTTATTGTACCGTTAGAGTTTACATTGGTCGTTAGACTTATCTGGTTATAAAACAGAAGAGCCAAAGAATTTGATGCATCTATGATGACCCTCGTAATAAAAAAACTAAAGTTAATAAATAAGGCAATTATGATAACCGATGCCAGCATTTTTTTTGTATTCACACTATGTAGTTGAAGAATAGTTCCAATTGCAATATACAGCAGAATAAATATGAACACTATATTTGCCATGTCTCTAACTAATCCCCACCCAAAAACCAGAAAATTTTCCGCTGCTGCGTATAGCTGGGAACTTAGTGTGAGGCCAGCAAGGGCATTAAAGAAATTTGCGCTTACGCCCAGGAGCCAAGAAGGAAATGAATAGAAGATATAGTATAAGAGCAAAACAACACAGTCGGTAAAGTTTGCCCTTATTATAGATTCACAACCAATACTATCTAATAAACCATTTTGAGAACTATCTGAAGTACTGGATGTGGAGGCTGGATTGTTGCTCCCCTCAGTGTTTATGGTCGCATCTGGACCACCAACTGATATTGTATCTGCGTGAGTAGTATTAAAACCCAAAGGGGCGAAAACCCCTGTGAGTATTAATGCTATGAAAAATGTGACGATACTTTTTTTCATTAACTGATTTATATTTATTTAGTTGTCATCTCCAGTGTAGTCATTTAGGTAAGATCTATAAAAATCTTTACATTCAATTTCAATTTTATCGCCATTATATGGTTGTTGATCCCATGTAAAATCACCAGGATAATATTGAGTTATGTTTGTATTATTTGTGATATCTCCACCGAATAGTCCTCCATTTTGGGTTTCTCCAGGACCTAATGTTATTGTGTTTTGGAAACGACAGAAAAGTAATTGGGCTGTATCTTTTGCCGCTACCTCGATATTTTGTGCTTTTTGGGAAATACATTTAGATATAAGCGAGTCTGGATTTGTTGTTTGAAATGCTCTAAAATCTTCTTTTGTGTTTAGTGAGAATTCTGCGTCCGCTGCTGCAACAGTTGTATCGTTTCCGATCTCATCTTGGATAGATGCATATTGCTTCTTCATGTCAGATAGATTTTGAGAATCAGGTGCAACTACAACTCCATCAACCAAGGTAGAAGGATGTTCTTCCACCGTACTTTTCATGTCATTCAACAATGCTAAAACCCTTATTTTTTTTGATATAGCGTTTCTAGTTTCATCTAGACGATTTCTAAAATAAGAACTTCTCTTTACTTGATCAACAATTAAAGCACTGGAAGAAATGGTTTCTGGTCCCACCATGCTGTCACTGATATATCTTATTTCTGTATCAAGATCGTTGTCCAATCTGTTTAATGCCGCAACCGCGTTATCTCCGTTGTTGGTATCATTATCACTTTTCTTGTTTAGTTTTCTGGTTGCTGACTGGTAGGATTTATTTAATCTTCCTTGCCAACCCTGATCTGGCCCAGGGTTACATTGATCCAAGGTTAGTGTTTTTGCTGGGAAGGTTATGAGTAGGTCTCTACTCTTTTCCAAACTATCTAACTCAAGTTGTGTATTATCTATGTCTGATAATAATTGTTCAGATGCTTGACCTAGATTTATCTGATCTTCTAAATCTACACTGGCCTCTGTCCCCGTGTCCCAGGAGAACCCGCTACCATTTGCAACATATGTGGCATTTGAACCGGGACCACCGGAATCATCTGTGGAGCTCGAAACCGCACTACCAATTAAATTATTTAACCCTTGTGTTATCACACCACTTGCTAGGTTTACTATAGAGTCTGCTAGCACACTACCAGTGCCATTTGCCTGTATCGCTTGCTCGAGTGGGCTAGTCGTAACTTTTTTTATTTGTTCTGAAATTACTGATCCCGGTGTTGTAGTTTCATATCGTGCACAATTATCTACTGCACCATCGCCAAAAACAACACCAAGGTCATTAAAATACTCACTTCCATCAGCTAAATTACCTAAACCACTATCATATGACGAAACCTCATGACATTGTTCAACTACGTTTTGATTACTATCAGAATCAGCAGTACAAGTACTTTGGGAAGCGAATGGTCCAACATCAAAATTTTGAAGGTTATCATTTACAGACGTATAATACCAATTTTGAACGGGAGTACTTGATGTATTACCATCAGTATCTTTATATGCCACGCATTTTTTCATTGATAGAAAACCATTATTTTGCAATAATTCTTCTTTTTGTGTATCAATTGCTGTATTTAATCTAGATGCTATCTCATTTTCTGCCAAGATTTTTGCTCCAATAGGATTATTTGCCTGGATCAAGTTTTGGTTAAACCATGTACTCCACCCCCCAGTATTAAAATCCTCGTAATAGTTATCTAGTGTTGCTCCAGGATTCACGGCTCCAACAAAATCGTCCAGACTAAATGCACTCTTATTTGCGAAACTAGAGGAGTATTTTGAAATTAGATCCTTTGCAATTCCTTCTGCAAAAGGAGAACCATATTGTTGTGCCTGAGAAGACACTTCTGTTATAAAAGTGTTCATTTGTTGATCACCAATACTCTTCAGGAATGATTTTTGATCTCGGACATAAAATGGATCACCCTTAAACCCTGTTGCACCCCAATTTATAAGCTCTTGGGTCATATTGAGGGTGACCTTTCTAGCTATTTGTGATAAAACTTTTTTGAAAATATCTTTTGCTAAATTTTTGATTTGAACTCCAGCGGTCGTACCATTTGATGTTGATGAAAGTAGATTTACAACGAAGTTTACTGGGTCATGAACTATTTGAGCATTTGTAACCCGGGTATTAAATGTAAACAAAAAGACAAAAACCAAAATTAAAGATGAGATTTTATTCGCTTTTTTATTACCAAATATTTTCACTAAAATAGGTGTTTTCATTTTTTAAAAATTATTAATAAGGGTTGTAAATCATTTTTTGAAATTCTTCAAAAGCTATATTAACTTCTGCTACAACTGAATCAAATTGTGTTACAGCAGATAAGGTCACTATTGGGTCGATGTTGTATTTTGTCATATCAGTATATGTAGAGGACAGATGTGCTGTCGCGTTTATAACCATTAGGTGGCTCTTTTGTGAACCTTCTGGCACTGTAACTTTTAGCATTTGCTCGTATATGTTCTTGTATTTTAGACTAAGTGTCTCCAATTCTTTTATCCCTGTCGGTGTGCCTATTAATTCTGGTATTCTATAAGCGATAGTCAGGTCCTCTCCTTTTACAGGATATTTTTTAAAAATTCCATCCAGGGTTATTAGATAGGTTTCCTTTTTGTTGGCGGTGTATTCTTCCGTTTTTATGTCAGACATTGAGTAAACCCTAAGCGGTGGTTTTGAAGCTATGAATTTATTTATCTCACTTATTAATATCTCCGTACTTTGACCATTTAGACTACCAGATTGTTGAAGTGAGGCTAGAGTTGTGACAACATCCCTAGCCAATTGCTCAGTATTAGTGATAACAGTATCATCATTATTGAATATATTTCCGCCTTTTGTATTAGTAAGTTTACTTTGGTTGTTTTTTACATTTTGAAAATCACTTAATCCGTCACCGTCTGTATCAACTATTTTCGGATTTGTTCCCCAAAGCGCTTCCTCCCAGTCTTTTAATCCATCTCCATCCGTATCTTTTTCAACAACATCTTTCACCAATACAACGCTGTTTTTGTCAGCTTTCGAGGTACTAAATCTGATTTTTCCACCTGCTACGAAACCTACAATTACTATAAATACTCCACACGAGACAATTATCAATAGGTTTTTTCTAAATTGTTTACTAGGCAGATAATCCATAGCCTAATTATATACTATAAAAGTCCCTAAAACTATGAGTTTATTTGCCTTTATGTGAATTAAAAACCTTTGCGAGCAAAAGCCAATGTTTTAACTCTAATTCTTCTGCTCGAATTGTCGGTGATAAGTGGTTTTTCTCCCAAAAATCCTCAATTATTTCCTTAGAAACCACTTTTTGCAGATTATTTTTTAAAACCTTTCTTTTATGCCCGAAGCCAGCGTGTAAAATATCGAAAAAGACACTTTCTATTTTTGGATCCAATTTCTTGCTCGATATATTATCAACCAGAAGTATTGCAGAATCCACACGAGGTTCGGGGGAGAAATATCTTTTAGGTACTTTATCAATATATTTGGGATCACCATATGCCTTCACTGACATTGAAAGAATGCTTTCCCTGCCGTCACGTGCGACAATTCGTTCCGCCACTTCTTTCTGTACAAGTAAGACAATTTTTTCTGGTTTTGTTTTTCCCGATAAAAACTTTCTAATAATTGCTCCTGTAATGTAATACGGTATATTTGCAACTAATTTGTATTTCTTTTTCTCTATTCCAATTTCTTTCAGATCAAGGTCTAAAATATCCCCTTCGATTAAAATTAGTTTTTTATTTTTAATTTCCTTTTTAAATTCCTCTTTTAGTATTGGAATTAATTCCCTATCTTTTTCTACTGCTACAGCCCGTGCCCCAGTATCAAGTATTTTTCGAGTTAGTGCTCCTTTACCCGGACCGATTTCAAGCACTAGATCAGTTGGTAGTACACTTCCAGTATTAACAATTTTTTTTAGTACACTTGTAGATTTCAAGAAATTTTGTCCAAGAGATTTTTTGGCTTTCATATTATTCAGTATATATTACTTTTGTTTTTGGAATTCTCACGACTTCACGTAGTATTGTATCGTCTGGTATATCGTAAATAAATTCAGACGGCGTATTTACTTGTCGCATTCCAAATAATGTTCGAACCGTAGCATATGTGAGATACAATTTTTTCTCCGCGCGAGTGAGAGCGACATAGAATAATCTTCTTTCCTCCTCTTTGTCTTCTGTGCTCTCCATACCGCTACGTGCATGTGGGAATAAATCTTGTTCAAGTCCTGTGATGAATACGTATTCAAATTCTAACCCTTTTGCCGCATGTACTGTCATAAGTCTTACACGACTACTATCATCGATACTGTCTTGGTCCGATGCCAATGCCGCATCATCCAATAATTTTTCCAAACCTCTACCATTTTCAAAATTATCATATCGAGTCGAGAGTGTTATGAGCTCTCCGATATTTTCTAGTCTTTCAATATCCTCGCTAGTTCCTGATTTTAACGTAGCCTCTATTCCGCTTTCTTTCAGGACGAATTTAATTATTTCTGATGGTTTGTGAGTATCGATAAAAGCCTTTATTTTAAAGAGTAGATTGTAGAAATCATCAATTTTCTTTAGTGTTCCAGCGGGCAAATCATTTTTCATTCCTGAAAATAATTTTGCAATTGTTACCTTACCGATTCCACGCGCCGGTACGTTTATAACTCTTTTTATATCGCTTAGATTTTCATTATCAAGTGATGCACGAATGTATGAAAGAATATCCTTCACTTCTTTTCGATCGTAAAACCTTGTACCAACTATTTGATATGGAATTGTCCTACTTAGGAATACATCTTCTAATACACGTGATTGAAAATTTGCACGATAAAGTACTGCGATGTTTTCTCTCTTTACTCCTTGATCAAGCAAATAAGTAATTTCATCTGCTACGAATTCTGCCTCGGCGACCTCGTCATAACTTTCATATAGTGTTATGTCTTCCCCGTCACCGTTTTTTGTATATAGTGTTTTGGGAATTCTAACTGTATTCTTATCAATCACTGAATTTGCGGCACGAAGTATTTTCTGAGTTGAACGATAATTTTGTTCCAAGAAAAAAGTTTTAGTATCTGGAAAATCTTTTTCAAAATGAATCATGTTTTTTATTTTCGCACCACGCCAACTATAAATGTTTTGATCTGTATCACCTACAACACAAATATTGTGCTTTGTGCCAGCAAGTTGTTTGGTCATCTCATACTGAACTTCGTTTGTGTCCTGGTATTCATCTATATGGATGTAGAGAAATCTATTTTGATATTGCTCTAGCACTTCAGGATGTTTCCTGAAAAGTAGTACAGTTTGAAGTAGTAGATCATCAAAGTCAAAAACTTTTTCTTCGGTTAGTTTTTTTTCATAACGCTCCCAGATTTTTAACACAGTTTGTTCGACGTGTGTATCTGCTTTCTCTCTATAATTTAAAAGTGTTACGAAATTTCCCTTTTCTCTTGAGATTATGGATTTAAATTTTCTTGGTTCGTATTGTTTTGGATCAAGGCCTGCTTCGGTGATGCAGTCTCGCACAAGTTTCACAGCATCACTTTCATCCAATATCCCGAAGTATTTATTGCGTCCCACAAGATGCGCGTTTTCACGTAGTATTGATACACCGAGCGAGTGAAATGTTGTGAGAAGTGGTGTGGTTTCTATTTTATCCTCATGTAGAAGTTTATCGACTCGCTCTCGCATCTCCCTAGCCGCTTTATTTGTAAAAGTGATTGCCAAGATATTGCGTGGGTCAATTCCTTTATGTATTAAATAAACAATACGAGTCGTGAGAGTTTTGGTTTTACCCGCTCCAGCTCCAGCTACAATTAGTGTTGGTCCCTCGGTGTTTTCCACTGCCTTTCTCTGCTCTACGTTTAGATTTTCTAGCAATTTCTGCATGGGCAAAGCATACCATAAAAAATCACTGGTTTATGCCAGTGATTTTTTATGGTATTAGTGTTATGCAACATCCATTTCTTCTATTCTATCTACGTATTCTTTAACCGTTTCTGTTCCCCAAAGTAGAGATGGATGAAATGGATCTACACCAGCCTGCTTTGCCAAATCTTGTAGGTTTGATATTGCCTCCCCCATGTTCCCAGTACTTGCATATTGATCTGGGTTATTCAAGATATCATATGCACTCATATTACCAATTGTATCTTTTACACCATCAGAATCAGATAATTTTTCAAATATATCTCCACCACTATAAGGACTATTCATACCAAATAAATTACTGTAATTTGCTTGGTTAAATGAAATACCATTTGGTCCAATTACATAAGGTCTACCTTCGACGCGACCGGGTATAACATATGGTTTTCCAGAATTTATTTTTGGTATTTCTTTATTTCCAGATCCAGATGAACCTTTTTGTTCAAGTATATGATTTGGATCAGCCTTACCACTTGAATTATCTTCAATTAATTTTGGATGCTTTAATTCCATTTTATGTATTTCATTGTTAGTCTCATGTGTGCCACTTTCGTGTCCGTTGTCATAATGGAAATATCTTTCATCATCTTCTGGTCCAAGATTTGGACCATCGGTTCCTTCACCCAAATTCCCTTTCGCATCGAGTAGGTCTTCATGTTGTGGAACGTGATGAATATTGTATATACTATTTGATTCAACGACACCATGCTCAAAAGATATATTTGAACCCTTAAGCATATTAATACTCTCATTTACTTCGTTTGGTCTATACCAATCAAATTCTTTTGCTAACTCTGTGGCGTTACCGTGCATTATCTTTAAATACGCAGGTGGAATTTGATCGTCAGGCACTCCCGCATATTCTCGCAGTAATTCATGCTTCATATTTACTACCGTCTGTATTCCACCACGAGAGCTAAATTGCACAGGATCAAGATCCTTGTAAACGTACGGCTCTTTAATCGGGGGAATTAGTGGTTTTGGCTCAGTTTTAGGTAGTGGGTTTTCTCCGTGTCCATGTAAGTGTTCAATATACTCTCGAGCAAGCACCCCTACTGTTGCAATTCCTGCTGCTACCACTGCACCTTTTACTGTTTGTTGTATTACGTATTCTTTTCTTTTCTTTAGAGTATCTTGTTCAACCTTACTCAATCGTTTCATAGCGTTATCATATATCTCCTCAACATGTTCTTTAACTTTTTGATCACTTACTGTTACCATTGCTGTTGCTTCAGTCATCGCTGTTACCAGAGCCAATTGGTTTTTTAGTCTGACATCATTTTTTCCCAGACTTACCTGTCCTTCGTTTAAACGTTGATTGATGTATGCAACTCTTGTTCCAAGCTTAGCTATTAGACGATCTTTTTTTACAGGGTCTTGTTCTTCGCTAATTTTGTTTTTTAGATTATCTAAATTAACTGCCCAAGTTTGTGCGTCAATTGCTACTCTACTTCCCACTGCTTCTTTATTCTTAATATTTAGTAATCCTTTTTTATATGCGCCAGAATCTCTTAATCTAGTTAGTTCTTTTGTGAATTGATCACGTGTTTTTTGGTCTTTAGAATTTTGAATTTGCTCAAGTAAGAATTGTTCCTTATTTTTATATCCACCCTTTCGCATTAGTTTATCCTGTTCTTTTAGCGCTTCTCGGGTTCTTGCATTACCCCTAACACCACCCAAAATTGCAGCAACTGCAGGGCCAGCTACGTAGCCAAAAACTCCTGCTAGAAAAGTTTTACTTGCGTATCCTCCACCCAAGTATCCAATTTTTACTACACCTGCTTTTATTTGTTCTAATACTGCGCTACTAAATTTCTCGCCGCGTACTAGTCTATTTAACTCCTTTGTAGCATCTGGATGAGTGTTGTTTAGTTGGAATCCTTTTAATTTTTGGTCTAATTGTGCAAGTTCTATCGTAGCATCACGTTCCCCAATTTTTTCTGAGAGTGAGCTCAAAAGTTTTTGTCTCTGAGCTAAATATTGAGCTTGCACTGATTCATATTGTTTACGTTCTTTTTTTGTTGCTGAATTATGTCTCCACTCATCAGGAATATTTGTAAAATTCATAGCCACCCTATTAAATTCAGAATATAGTTTTTTCTCTTCATTTGTTGCACCCTCTGGAATATTTGCGTATTGAATCTCGAGTGCCCCATTGTCGTTAACTTTCACTTCGTACCCGAAATCTTTTACTTGATCAGTAAGTGTCTGTATGTGCTCTGATTTGTGTTCAAATATCATTTCGCGGTTCGCTTTTGTTGCCGCACCCTCTGCTCTCTTCTGGTAGTATCCTTTGAATATATTTCTATACATTCCAACACCAAGCCTTCCTATAAAACCACCATATTTTCCCGCCACCGCTTTAGCTTTTCTGTTTTTTTCCTCAAAAATTTCTTTGGCATCAAAACTAGTTTTACATATTGTGAATTGCTTAAATTGATCAATTACGAGCAATCTTTGTCCATAAGACAATGTGTCAAAATCTTTTATATTTTCTAAATCCTCCAATTTAAATCCAAGGGACCCTGCGTGTTTCTCAATTTCTTTATTCTGCTCCTCAGTCAGAATATTTTTAGGCTTCTCTAATAATTTTTCTTTAAAGGCGACTTCCTCGCAATCTTTGAGTTTATTTTTTAATTCACTTATAGCCTTAATATCCTCACCGTTTCTTACCGCTTCAGCCACTTCATATCTTAGTTTATATACTAAAAGACGTTTCTCTTCTTCAGCAAGGTTTTTTTCTTCAATTTTCTTTTCCAAATCAATTTTTGATTTACCGGCTGAATCATTATCAGCTAACTTCTCTTGCTGAGAATTAATATCCACTAATTTTTTTAGTATAGCTTCTTTTGTAAATCTAGAGCCCTTGTATTCGATTCCAGCCGAATACATATCTTCTAATTTTTTCTTCTCCGCTACATTTTTTTCCTCATCCACCAGTTTCCGCACTCCTTCTTCTAGGAAATATTCAAAAGATACATTGTCCCTTCTTAATTCCTCATACGGTTGAAGGACCGCTAGTTTCTCAATCATTTTATTGATTTCAGCCTTTGGCTTGCCTTCCCTCTGAGCCATAAGTATCTGTTCTTTTAGCTCCAACATAGAACTATATCCAGACTCTCTTATCATTGTCGGCATATATTTATTCACAAATTCAGCCATTAATTCCTTCTGTTTTACTGGGTCTTTTTCGTTTTGAGCACTCTCAAATACTTCTATGGTTTTTTCATATCCAGATTTTATTGAAGCTGTTTGTGTTTTTCGTTCAACTAATACGGCAGATAATTTTTCTAATACTGCCTTCTTGTCTGGATTTGCCTCAATCGTTTTTTCTGCATTAATTACATTCTCTAAATTTGTAATTTTAAGAAGGATACTTTCTGCTTCAATTTTTTTATATAAGAGACCTTGTCTTGTTGCTTCGATTTGGTTTCCGGAATTTTCTAATTCAGAGATCTTTAATTTTAATTCTTCTAGTTTTTCCTCGAATTCTGCTTCTGGTCCCACCTTCTTTGGTTTTGGTAATGCGCCCAGATTTATGGCCTTCTCCGTTGACTTCGTGAAATCTTTTTCTGCATCCTTTTTCTCTTCCCCAATTGCTGTTTCAAACGCATACTTTTTGTCATGAAAATCACTTAAAGCTTCTGCTTTTTCTAAGTCAGACTCTAGCCCTTTTATTTTTCTTTTTATCTTTGTTATTTCTGGTCCGAGATTTTTTGCTTCGGCTGATGCTAGATTTATTTTTTCCTTTTCAATTTCTTCACGAATTACTGCAGCCCGCAGTGCTTCGTTGTAATATTCCTTCTTTAAATTTAATTCCTGTTTTAAATTTTCTAATTCTGTTTTTAAATCTTTTTTCTCCTGTCCTTTTGCGGCCTTGTATCTTATCTCTAAGTCCTTTACTTGATCCTCAAATTCTTTCTGCTGTTTTTTTATAACTTCTGCACGTGTCTCTAAAGGTTTCTTTTGTGTGTTTTGAGTTGGTGTTTTTTGTTTTTCTATTGTAACGTCACCATAAATCTTTTCTACTGCTTCCTTGAGTTCCGCTTCATAATTTTGCCTACTTACAGATATACCTAAATTCCGATTCGTAACCTGTCTAATTATTATGTTTCCCTTCTTGTCTGTTTCACCACTAAATTCATATATAAGTGATTTTCCATCTTTATCTCGAAATGTAAAAAATTGGGGTTTTACAAAATTTCCGGACTGTTTTTTTTGATTATATTGTTTTGCTTGATTTGAACTTAAATTTCCTTGTGACATTTTTTTTGTTTGATTAGTGATAGTTGTTTGAGATTTATTAATTGTAACATTTGTTTTATTTGTCACAATCAATTTATTCTTCAGATTTTTGTTTATATTGCTTTGGTTTTGTACCACACTAGTATTTGCTTGCTGAGTGACAACGGGGGTTATTTGGGGATGCACAATAGGCGGAGATGTTTTTGCGGGTATTTTACCTTGCCTCAAATCATCAATTTCTTGTTTTTTGTCGCCATAGTATATAGTGCAAGCATCCAAGATTTCTCGGATTTCTTGTTCGGTGAATTTCATCATGTCTGAATTACTTTGTGCCCCTCCTCGTGCTCGAAGTATGCTCTCGGCTTTTGTAAAGTCTCCCGAAAGAGCTATTTTTATTGCCCCCGGTATTATTTTGTCTTTTAAAACAGCACTTTTTATATCAAAAGAGTTGCCCAAAAGTGCCGTAGCACCCATTACGTGTTTAACCATTTCTAAAGTTGTATCTTTGGGTGCGTTGTTTAGATTTGACATTGGTAAGTAAGGATATTATGCAATATTTAGGGCTTGCAGTCAAATTTTGGCTTATCCACATGGTGGGGACAACTTCTTTGACTACCCTACTATTCCGGGCTACCATACTTACCTGTAGGGAAACATTGTCTATTATACACCCTACTTTCAGTACAGATGTCTCCGAAAAACCCTTATTTTATAAGGATAGAATCGGAATCCAGAAATGATTGTAAAAATTGCCTTATTTTATAAGCTTTTATGGGCCACATGGGCCAAAGCATAATTTAGGCAATTGCTTTATTTAGGCTTATAAATCAAAAAAAACAACAGCCAGAACTTCCCTATACTATATCTACTAGAAGTCTGGCCAGAAATAGCTTATTTTTCAAGCCTTTTACGCTAAAGGCTCTTTCTGCTTTTGTATTATTCAGCCTTCTTTCCTTCTACCCAATTCCTACAAAAGCCAGTCTCCTATCTTTTTGGGGTAATTTAACCCCTGTTGCTGATGCACAGGTTGGTGCAGACAATTCTCAAAGCCTAGCATTGCCTATTCCAGTCGTGAGTATGGGGGACACTGGAAAGGACAAACTCTCTGATAAAGAAGTCATAATCGATGACAGTGCGCTTTCTCCCTCAGTAGGTCCAATGGGAGGCGGGCTTGATACTGCAGATGTTCCTACTGCTGATGACGTAACACTATATGTAGTTCGCAAAGGTGATACTGCAGCAAGCTTGGCCAAGATGTTTGATATTTCTACCGATACTATATATATGGCCAATGATCTAAAGAAAGGGGAAGCACTCAAGGTAGGAGATACGCTTTTGATTTTGCCATTAAATGGAATTTCATACACAGTTAAGAAAGGCGATACAATTGGTTCGCTTGCGAAGAAGTTCTCAGTGGATTCTGAAGATATTGTTTTTTTCAATGATATTGAAGATGGTAAACCTTTAGTAATAGGAGATGAATTAATTATTCCTAATGCGAAAGTAATCGCAGAAAAGACCATTACAAAAAACCCTACAAAAAATACTACGAAGACTAGTGCACCACAACAAAATACTGATGGATATTTTATACGACCATGTAAGTGTACATACAGAACACAGGGTCGCCATGGAATTCTTTGGCACAATGCTGTAGATATTACTAGTGGCAATATAGGTGAACCAATATGGGCTGCAGCAGACGGTGTTGTTGTTTGGGCAAGAACATCAGGATGGAATGGTGGAGCAGGACGATCAATCATGATTCAACATGCTAATGGTTCCAAAACTTTCTATGCACACCTAGACACTCTCCTTGTAACAGTAGGACAACAAGTAAAACAAGGTGAACAAATTGGAACACTAGGATACTCAGGTCACGTTATTCCAAAGGGACCAAATGGTGCACACCTACACTTTGAAGTTTCTCGTGGATTTACAAATCCTCTTGTTGCAAACTCTCGTTACGGAATGTAAAAATAAATTTTATACATGTCAAAAGGCCACTTTCGTGGCCTTTTGACATGTATCTGTATAGGTGTATTATTGGCTTAACTAAACTTTAACACATGCAAAATTTAACATTTAATGCAGATAAAAAATCTGCCGAAAATTTGCTAAAAAATGGCTATTCTTCTATCGCCATTAATAAGTACTACATTGACGTGGCGGAAATGATAGTGAATTTTTTCCGTGATTTTACTAAACTTCCGAAGGAAATGAAAAAATTCTGGGAGTTTGATATTGGAATGGTCAAGAAACCCGACACTGGTTATTTAAGACGAGATGATTCAGAAGCTAAACACTTCCTGCACCATCACTATGTTTTAAAAGACTTGTTGGCTCATCGCAATGTTTTATACGCAGAATTTAAGCCATTCTTAGAATGTTTAAACTCTGTACACAGGTATACAGAAAGTCGAGTAAAGGAATTTGCCAAAGCACTCGATGTAGTTTTACCGGGATATAACTTTGCTGAACGCCTGAGCTCTTATGAGGCTTCTATGCAGAGTGTTCTTCGGGTACTTCAGTATGATCATTGTAGGGTTGAACTTCAAGAAACAGCCGAAGCCCACGAGGATCAAAGTCTCCTCACTCTTCCTTTTTTTGAAACTCATAAGGGTTTGTATCTTAAAGATCCAAGCAATCTTTATGTACCAAATGAAGGTGAAGCTTTGATTTTTGGAGGTAAAAAGATTCAACTGATTACAGGTGGAACTGAAACCTTTATTGAGAAAGATGGCTTTCGTTCACCCAAAATTGTAGGTGGGCAAATTAAAGCTTTGACACACGGTGTAGTTTCTCTTCCGTCACTTTACGGAGATGATTATGAGAGACAATCAATTGTTCTTTTTACACATGATCCTGTGACAAGTCTAACACCCAAAATTAAAATTTAATTTTGGGTAGAGCAAAAAAACAAAACCCAACCGAGTAAAGTGTTGGGTTTTGTTAATTTACACGTGGACGATATTGTATTGCCTCCAATATGTGCGGAGATTTAATTTCCTCACTTCCTTCGAGATCCGCGATAGTCCTCGCAAGTTTTACTACGCGATGATACGCTCTTGCTGATAATTGCAAACGTTCAGCACTTTGGTTTAGTAATTCTCTAACATCATTTTCCAATTTTGCATGATGATTTAGATCACGTACCGTCATATCACTGTTTGTGCGTAATTTTTCATTACCACTAAAACGTTTTTCTTGAATTTTTCTGGCTCGTACAATTCTTTTTAAAATTTCTTCACTACTATCACCATCCTTCTCTTCGCCAGATAGTTTTTCGTATTCAACATTGCCAACTGTTGTCCAGATATCTATGCGATCCATTATTGGTCCAGATAATCTTCGGGAATATTTTGCTAGATCTCCTGGAGTGCAAATACATTGTTTTTGTTTTGATCCCAGATTTCCGCAAGGACATGGATTCATCGCTGCAACCAAAATGAAATTAGATGGGAAAAGTGCTGTTCCTCGCGCACGGGATATTGATACCACCCTATCTTCTAGTGGTTGTCTGAGAGATTCCAGTACTCTTTTCTCAAACTCAGGGAATTCATCCAAGAAAAGTACTCCACGATGAGCCAGCGTTACCTCTCCCGGTTTCGGAAATGTTCCTCCACCAATTACTGATACA
>JAYRGZ010000006.1:0-1754 GCA_041907605.1 Minisyncoccota bacterium
GACAATAAACCAATCGGAATACTAGAAGGTGAGTGGGAGACGGATCAAGAAATACGGGATATTCTAGAGAAAGGTCATAGACCCAACAATAAGATTGTCTTTGATTCAAATCCAAAAAGATTAGTTGAGAAGATCATCAAAATGGTACAAGACGAGAAAGTGAAAGAGTTTAAAGCTACTAAATAAAAATCCCGCAGAGGCGGGATTTTTATTTAGATTGATTTGATTACTCTCTCAAATGTTTCAGGATGCTTCTCAGCTAGAGTCGCAAGGATTTTACGATCAATTAGAATCCCTTTTTTCTTCATACCTCCTATAAGTTTACTGTATGATATTCCTAATTCTTTAGATAGTGCACCGATTTTATTGTTCCAAAGCATTCTCTTGTCGTTTTTCTTGTCTCTGCGGTGTGCGAATGCTGATGCACCTGCGTGACGTATCGCATCTCGTGCTTGAGCTTCTTTTGTACTTCGTCCGAATCTATATCCTTTTGTTTGAGCTAGCGTATTTCGGCGACGCTTAGCTTTGATTACTCCTCTTTTTACTCGTGGCATATATTTCTACTATTATTTTAATTAACTAAAAGGTAAGAGATGACTCTTAGGCTTGTTTTTCATCACAATACTACCCGGCTTACGACCAGAGAGTTGTGTTGTTCGACTTTGCTTTGCATTGAAATGGTTGAAACCTGGCTTGCGTGTAAGCATTTTGCCATTTTTCGTAACACGGATTCTTTTTGAAAATGATTTATTTGTTTTCATAATTATTTTTTACTTGTGTCTCGCTCTATCGTAAGCATGAGACCTTTTGGACCTTTTTTGATTGGTTCAGCGACCTTGTAATTCTCTGTTATGAGATGTAGTACTCGATCTATACGTTCTCTTAGAAATGTTTCATTTAAATACTTTGCTCTACCAGATAGGAATAGCTCCACTTTTATTCGATGCCCCTCCTTAAGCCACTTTGAAGCAGTTTTTGCTTTTAATTCAAGATCATGATCACCAGTTTGTAGTTTAACCTGAATTGATTTAGTTTCGGTCGGTTTTGCACCAGCGCGAGCCTTCTTCTGTTTCTTCTGTTGTTCGTATTGATATTTGCCGAACTCCATAATCTTTACGATTGGTGGATTGGCCATAGGGGAGATTTCTATCAAGTCTACGCCGATATCTCGTGCTTTTTGCAAAGCTTCAGATGTTGGCATAACTCCAAGATTTGTCCCTTCAATATCAATAACTCGAACCTCAGTAGCGCGTATTTGGTTGTTTATTCTTTCTTTCAACTGTGTAAAAGGCAAGTACCCGAGGCCTTGGATACCAAAGCAAATAGGAGACTTACCATGGGTAATATATTAGCCTAAAACAAGACTATTGTCAAAATATAATGTAGGATTCCAGTATGGACGATATGGCTATTATATATAAGGCTCTTGGAGAGACTCCGCTTGAAGCGCTAGAGGGTTTTCGGGCAAAAAAGGCTATCTCACCTGATATTCCTATGACATATGCTGGGAGACTTGATCCGATGGCCGAAGGACTACTTTTGATTCTCTTGGGAGAGAAGTGCAAAGAAAAGGACCAATACCTAGGACTTCCTAAAACATATGAATTTGAAATACTAGTAGGATTTTCTACTGATACTTTTGATTTATTGGGTCTTACTACAAACTCTGCGATAGCAGAAGATGTAGTAAGTAGAGAAAAAGATATCGAGATAGCTCTGAAGTCATTTATTGGTACGAATGAGTTTCCATATCC
>JAYRGZ010000007.1:0-15526 GCA_041907605.1 Minisyncoccota bacterium
AGAAAACATTGTCACGCAAATGAAATACAATAAATTGTATTTATTGCGTAAACGGTAAACAAATTTTGTATATCAAGAAGAGATATACGCAACCTATTTTGTTTTCAATGATCGTTCCGTTTTGTATTTTTACTCTTATTTTTAAGGACCTATCCCCTATAAATAATCGTCTAAATACGAACATACGAGAATAGCGCGCAAAGCACGAAACTCGTACGTGATTACATTATAGTATTTGATTCATTGCTGAACCAAACGAATAATGTGGATAACTGCCTTAAAACACAAAGTTTTTTGGGAATTATCCGAATCAACATAGTCTCATATTTTCACTCAAAGTGCAACCGGCCTAGATCGCAAATAAAGTGAGAGACTACACTTATAAAGACGACTGAGTATAGTGTGAATTACTCGAGAAAAAATTACACAACTTTTATGAGAAAAGTAAAGTTAAGCTAGTGAGTACCTACTCCAACGCTTATCCCCCATCTTTTTAAGGACACCCAAAGAGACAAGGCTCGTGAGTTCACGTTGAATTGTCTTCTCGCTACAGTCTGATATTACATTGGTAATGTCTTTTATCATCACCTCCTTTTTGTCTTTAATTATTTTTAGTATTGTGTCTCTTCGTGTTTTTTTAACTGCTATATCAAACTTGTGTGTTCCTGTCGTTTTATTTACTTGGTTTTCTCCAGTTTTATTTAAAGGACCATTTTTAAAAGACATGTCTTTTTTAATAAAGGACATCTCCCCTGCACCAGCTTCGCCTGGATTAAGAAATGTGTCAGATATTTCTTTGGTAAGTTCTGGTCCAAGAATTTCCTCAGAAAGAGTAAACTGTCGGTTCTTTAGTCCATCTGGTCGAAGTGAAAATACTCGTTCCTTTTCCGCAATTAATAATTCCCGCATCTTCTTAAACTCGTTTATTAATATGCTTGAATTCATAGCGGAAACTAGAGATACAGAACCGGCTAAATTAATGAGTGAGATTATGTGATCTAGAACAAACAAACTATCGTCTATAGCAAATCCTCGCTCTATAGAACTAATATGTGCGAGGATTTTGGTTGTCTCAATGAAATCAAGGGCAAGCTTTCTAGTTTCGAATTTTATTGGCTCATCATCTTCAAGTGAGTCAGTAACCATGTAGAGAGCAGTGCTCAGTTTTTCTGCTTTATCTGAAACAGACACGAAAAAAGAGTTATATTCTGTAAGCCAATTTTGTTGTCCCTGACCTTTGTCCATAATGTGTCTTTTTGATTATTACTGTCTTTTAATAAAAAGTCATATTCCTACGCGTCTCTTACATGTCTTTAATAAAATCATTATAGACGAGTGAAAATAAATGTAAAGAGCGCACAGAAATTGTGTAAGAAAAATAAACAACAGTGTGAAAAAATGTGATAAAATATCTGTATACAAACCAGAAATAGATACATACATGTCAAAAAACCGATCACCTAAACCAAAGGAATCAGAGCGTAAGAAAAATACAAATAATCAGAAAACATTGAATATTGGAAGTGGCCTAAAACAGGAAACCAAATACAGTGTGTTTGCTGTTGTTTGTTTTGTGTTGGCACTATTTTTCTTCATAGCAGCTTTTGGCAAAGGTGGTCCAGCAGGTAATGCACTATATTCCCTATTCACATTTTTATTTGGTATTGGATATTTCTTGATTCCAATACTCCTCGTGATTTTGGGATTTTCTTTTATACAATCTGAGCGTCCTAGTATCGCAATATCTCATACACTTGGATCAATTTTTTTCTTATTCTCAACTCTCGGGCTTTTAGAAATCGGTAGTACTACGCATCGCGGTGGAGCGCTCGGGCAACTCTTTGCTTGGCCATTTACTGCACTCTTTGAGACAAGTGTCTCAGTAATATTTTTATGTGGTCTCTTAATTATCTCTCTAATTGTACTTTTTGATACAAGACCAAACATTGAGAGATTTTTAAATTTTTTCCGAAACTTGTTTTCTCGTAAAGAAAGTACTGACGAAGTGGCAAATGATAGTGAAATGATAGAAGAAACAACTTTAGAGATAGAGACCCATGAAATGCCGGTGGAAGAAAAATCCGAGCCAGTAGTCGCAAAACAGAAGGATGTAAAAAATGAGGAAGAAACATTCTCTCCAAAAAATAAATTTGTGTCTTCCGGTGCCTACGTTCCCCCACCACTATCATTACTTGAGAAAGACAAGGGTAAACCAAATGTCGGGGATATAAAAGCAAATTCAAATATCATAAAACGTACTTTACAGAACTTCGGAATTGAAGTGGAAATGGACGAGATAACAATTGGTCCTTCCGTCACACGTTATGCACTCAAACCTGCAGAAGGTATGAAACTCTCTCGCATTGTCGGACTTCAAAATGATCTAGCTCTAGCTCTAGCTGCTCACCCACTTCGTATAGAGGCACCTATACCTGGTAAATCACTTGTGGGAATTGAAATTCCAAACCGCGCGAAATCTATAGTGGGGCTAGCATCACTTCTCTCTCATGACAAATTCCAAAATGCTGCAAAACCACTAGTGGTAGCACTGGGGCGAAATATTGCAGGTCAGCCGGTAGTGGGAGATATGGCAAAGATGCCTCATTGTCTTGTAGCTGGTGCCACAGGCTCTGGAAAATCAGTTACTATACACGCAATCATCACTTCACTTCTTTACCGCAACGGTCCCGAAGATTTACGTTTTATAATGGTTGATCCTAAACGTGTTGAACTCACTCTCTACAACAAAATCCCCCACCTTCTCACCCCGGTAATCACAGAGCCGAAGAAAGCAATACTTGCACTAAAATGGGCGGCAAAGGAAATGGAGAGACGCTACGACATATTAGAAAACAACTCTGTTCGCGACATAAGTTCATATCATTCAAATATTGTGGCAAAGCATAAGGGAGACGATCCGGAACACGCACCAGATCGTATGCCATACATTGTCATCATAATTGACGAATTAGCCGATATTATGCAGAGCTATCCTCGTGAACTGGAAAGTGCCATTGTTCGCCTAGCGCAGATGTCTCGTGCTGTGGGAATTCATCTACTTTTATCCACTCAGCGTCCATCAGTGAACGTCATTACAGGACTTATTAAAGCCAACATCCCGGCTCGTATTGCTCTTCAGGTGGCGTCTCAGATTGATTCCCGTACGATACTTGACCAAGCAGGAGCAGAGAAACTCCTTGGTGCTGGAGACATGCTCTACTCGTCCGGTGAAATGGCTTCTCCTGAACGCCTACAATGTGCATTTATCTCTGAGGATGAAGTCAAAAAGGTGGTAAAATACATAGCGGATATGAATAGTGAAAATGTTCCTAGCGATATCACTATTGCACAAAATGGTGGAGCGCTTTCTGATAAATCAATTTTCACTGCAACGTTAGATGCGGGAGACGAGCCAGATGATGATATGTATGAAGAAGCACGACAGACAGTTATAGAAACTGGCAAAGCATCAACTTCGTTTCTACAAAGAAAACTTGGTATCGGATACTCACGTGCAGCACGATTGATAGATATGCTAGAAGAAAAAGGAATCATTGGTCCAGGAAATGGATCAAAACCTAGAGAAGTCCTGGAGAAAACAAGTAGTGTAGAATCACAAGAGTATCACTAAATAAATTATGAAAGACACATTTAAGCAAAAACTAAGTTTGATTCTCGGAATAACATTTTTCCTTGTTATTATGGGTTTTGCTTATTCAAGAAGTTACACACTCATTCATGGAAGTAAAATTTCTTTAAGCGGCTTAATAGACGGTAGTGAGACTAGTAATCAATTTGTAACTCTCAAGGGCGAAGCTAAACATGCCCTCTCGCTTCTAGTAAATGGGCGCACAATTTCAATAGATGAAAACGGTAATTTCAACGATTCCCTACTCCTTCTTCCAGGATACAACGTCATCACAGTGGAAAGCACAGATAAATTTGGTCACAAGGATTCGAAAGTTATAAGGTCATATTACAAAGTAAACAATGCTCCGAGTGTTGCACTTGGAAATAAATAAGATGTTGAAGAAAAAACCAGAAAAAGAAAAGAAGACAATGGGTAGTGAAATTGAAGATACAATAAAATCTATCCAGACTAAATTCGGAGAAGGTGCAATCATGAAACTCGGTGATGCTCCAAAAGTAGACATCGATGTTATACCGACTGGATCACTTGGTCTTGATATGGCTCTTGGTGTGGGTGGAGTACCACGTGGAAGAATAATTGAAATATTTGGTCCAGAATCTTCCGGTAAGACAACCCTGGCACTACACATTGTTGCGGAGGCACAGAAAAAAGGTGGCATATGTGCATTCATCGATGCCGAACATGCAATGGACCCCGTTTATGCAAAAAATTTGGGAGTAAAGATTGATGATCTATTGATCTCACAACCTGACACTGGTGAGCAAGGGTTAGAAATTTGTGAGTCTCTCGTTCGTTCAGGTAAAATCGCCGTCGTTGTAGTAGATTCTGTCGCTGCATTAACCCCAAAGGACGAAATCGAAGGAGATATGGGACAACAGCATATGGGTAAACAAGCACGTTTAATGAGCCAAGCGCTACGTAAACTCACGGCAATAGTTTCTAGATCAAACACTGTTGTGATATTCATCAACCAGATTCGTATGCAAATTGGTGTTATGTTTGGTAACCCTGAGACAACCCCAGGTGGTAAAGCTCTTAAATTTTATACATCTGTAAGACTAGATATTCGCAGAATCGCACAAATCAAAAAAGGAGAAGAAGTTGTAGGTGGTCGCACACGCGTGAAAGTTGTGAAGAACAAAGTTGCTGCCCCATTCAAACAAACTGAATTTGATATTATCTACGGCGAAGGAATTTCACGTGAGGGTGAGATGATGGCACTTGGTGAAAAATTGGGAATTATAGAAAAGTCAGGCGCATCTTATTCTTATAAGAATAAGGATGGCGAAAAAATCGCAATGGGGCGTGGATACGACGCAACTCGTGTATGGCTACGTGAAAATTCTAAAATACTAAAAGAATTTGAAAAAGAAATCCGCGCAAGATTCGGTGAAATCCAAGTCGCATCTAGCGGAGAATAAAACAAGTGCCCCGATTTTTGGTCGGGGCTAAGTGTTTTTTTGAAGTGTTTTCTCATGTCGAAATGACAGAAATATCAGAATGAAAGAAAATATTCCATTTGTCAGCGGATAAAAACGATTTAGTATAAAACTATCTATATCATCCCCGGGTTTGGAAAAATAAAAAGCCAGATTTGCTAAAGTAAATAATGTCCAGATTATGACCGCTTTCCGTTTTGGTTTTAAAATAACGGAAATTAATTGCGGAATACCTGCAACACCAACAGCGATGGTGCTTGAAATTGCTGCGCCATACGGACCAGAAGTAAACCAAACTATTATGCATATAACTACTAAAGCGAGAATGAAATATTCAAATCCTCCCCACTTTATTTGTTTCAATGCAAGTAATAATATAGATATACTCATACTACCAAGAGTAAATAAGCCTGGTAATATATAGTCTCCTTTTTGCAAAAAATAAGCAGTGCAAGCAATTCCATCTAATACTGCCCAAAGTATAAAACTAGCAAAACTGTAATCTTTTATTCCTTTCTTTTTGTCCTGAAAAATAAAAACACCGATGGGAATATAAGCACATAGGCCAATAATTCCACCAAGGATTTCTAGTCTATTCAAGTTTTTTGGTTTTGTAGATTATAACATCAAAAATGTATCAGGTCAAATACGAGAAAGCCCAGAATTACGGTTCTGGGCTTTTCTTTTGAGGAATACCTCCTTTGATTTTTGTACTTGTAGTACAGAGTTTTAAAAGTAAAACAATTACTACTACTGAAAAAAGTAGGGCGAACCAGATTAAATCTGGTGCCGCAGCATTGTGTTCGAAAAAGTGTTTCATGGCTTTTTGTTTTTAAGGTTAAATTAAAAATCTCCTCCCTCTTCCCAAAGGATTTGATCAAGTGTTGTCTCAGGTGGACTGTAAAATAATTTACGGTAAATATAAACTGAAAAATACAGGAGTAAATACCAGATCATAGTACCAATCACAAATATTGTTAACGTCCAGAGTAGGGAAAATTCATGGGCAATTTCATAATTCCCCACTATGCTTGATGCTGTGGTGAAGCAGAAAAAAGCATTTACAGAAAACAGTACAGAAAATCTTCTAGTGACAGCTTTCATAGCTTCTCTTTGAAAAATAAAAGTCTGAAAATATTTTCGGTGAGCTTTCCTAATGGCAAATTGTGATAAGATTACCATCCCGACAAATCCACCAGCTATAAAATAAATTCCGTTCATTCCCGAAATATCGAAAATTATGAAATCGTATTGTGAGTGGATTGCTATAACAAGGAATTGAGCAATCAGACCTATCGAGAGAAGTGTCTGCGGTCCTGAAGCGTTTTTTAATAACCTTTTCATATATGATAATTTTGAAGGTGAATAGATATTCCCTCTACCCTACACCTAAATGTATTAGCTTGCAAATGTCAGATTTTCAGGCTAGAATCCGAAGTGTCTTAAAGGACAATTTTATTATTTAGAAAAGAAATATGGCACAACTAGAATATAACGAAATCCGAGAAAGAAAAATAATAATATATAATGATGAACCATGTGAAGTATTGGAAAGTCACGTGGCTCGTACTCAGCAACGTAAACCTCAAAACCAAGTTAAGCTGAAGAGCCTGACAACTGGTAGAACTTTCAACGAAACATTTCGTTCTTCTGACACTGCGGATGAGGCGGAACTTGAGAAACGTGAAGTAAAGTTTCTCTACGCTAATCGTGGTGAATACTGGTTTGCAAACCCAAATGATCCAAAAGATCGATTCCAACTTCCTGAAACACTCCTTTCTGAATCAATAAAATTTTTGAAAGCAAACGAAAATGTCATAGCATTAGTTTGGGATAATGATGGTGAAGAGAAAATTATAAGTGTTCGTCTCCCAATCAAAATGACTTTCACAGTAAAGGAAGCTCCCCCATCAATCAAGGGTAACACTGCAAACGGTGGTGGAAAATTGGTAGTACTTGAAACTGGAGCTACAATTAGTGCACCATTCTTCATAGAAACTGGAGACAAAATAATTGTAAATACTGAAACTGGTGAATACGTCGAGCGAGCGTAGGTGAGCGAGATATCGAACCAGTAGGTGAAATATAAAAGCGAGCGTAAATGAATTAAATATACTTGTGCATAACCCTAAAAAAGACCACAAATGTGGTCTTTTTTAGGGTTTGACTTTGAACTGACTAATTTCTACACTCAGAGTAGAGGAGCGCTCTTTTATTACGAAATTCGTCGGTATTTCGTATTTTTTATTTATTATTGTATAAAAATGAATACAAAAAATTGCTTTATATACACATATATTTGGCTGGACGGTTACACGCCAGAACCAAATCTAAGAGGTAAAGATAAAATTATTGAAGGCAAAAAACAATTAAAGGATTTACCGCTGTGGTCATTTGATGGAAGTTCGACCAAGCAAGCAAAAGGTAGCTTCTCTGACTGTTTACTAAAACCAGTGAAAATGATTCCGGATCCTGCAAGGGAGCGGAGTTTTTTAGTTATGTGCGAAGTTTTAAATCCTGATGGTTCACCGCATGCATCAAACACTCGTGCAATGCTCGAAAAGACAAACAATAAAACAAATTGGTATGGATTAGAACAAGAATATGTACTGATGAAAAATGGTAGACCATATGGATTTCCAAATGATCCAAAAAAATTTCCGAAACCTCAAGGAGAATACTACTGTGGTATTGGAAGTGAAAATATCTCCGGTCGTGTGATTATGGAAGAACATACAGAAATATGTTTACAAGCTGGAATACCACTGACTGGCACAAACGCAGAAGTATTACTCGGGCAGTGGGAATTTCAATTATTCGGACAAAATGGCGAATGCGATACTGCAGATTTGTTTTGGCTAGCTCGATATATACTGATTCGCATCGCAGAAGACTATGGATTAGAAGTTAATTTCCATCCAAAACCGCTTACCAAGGGTGACTGGAATGGTTCAGGACTTCATACTAATTTCTCAACGAAGAAAATGCGGGAAATTGGTGGAAATAAATTATTTGAATCAATTTACAAAGTTTTCAAAAAAAATCACAAAACACACATTGCAAATTATGGCTCTGATAATCATCTTCGTCTCACAGGTAAACACGAAACTCAATCGATTCATGTATTCTCAACCGGCGTTGCAGACCGTGGAGCCTCTATTAGAATACCCCTTTCTACAGATAAAACTCATAAAGGATATCTAGAAGACCGCAGACCAGCGTCAAACGGTGACCCATATAAAATACTTAACGTTATAAGTAAATCACTAAAAGAAGCGAAGGCATGGTAGTTATGCACTAAAAAACACCCGTATGGGTGTTTTTTAGTGCTAGAAAAATTTATTTAGCAACGTACGGGAGTAATCCCATAAAACGTGCACGTTTGATAGCGAGAGAGAGTTTTCTCTGATTCTTCGCAGTCATACCAGTTTTACCACCTGATAGAATTCTACCGTTTGGATTTACAAACTTCTTGAGAATATCAACATCTTTATAGTCGATATGCTTTATATTGTTTGATGAAAAATAATCTTGTTTCATATAATTTCTTTATAAATTTCTAAAATGGAATATCTTCTGCGTTTATATCGTCATCTGGATATTCAATTGTGTCTATCTTATCGCTACCCTCTTCTTTTGGTTTATCATCTTCTTTCTTCCATGTACGAGTAGCACCCGCTCCACTACTATCACCTCCTTTTGGACCAAATTGGAAATTCTCTACTACGATTTCAGTACGATACTTTTTCTCACCACTGTTTTTGTCATCCCAACTTCGTGTCTGAAGTCGTCCTTCCACATATAGAGAGCTACCCTTCTTGCAGTACTGAGCAATTAATTCGGCTGGTTTTGAGAAAGCCACAATATTGTGATATTCAGTGGAATCCTGCTTTTTGCCGTCTTGATCCTTCCACGAACGGTTTGTAGCCAAACTAAAACTTGCTACTTTCACGCCTGATGGTAATGCTCGTAACTCTGGGTCACGAGTGAGATTTCCGATAAGTTGTACTTTGTTTAAATACATATAATTTGTATTTTACACCTTCTCATCTACTAATGCATCAATCTCTTGATCAATCTCTTCTGTAGTCATTGGAGCCTCAACTGGAGCCTCACCATCAACTTTTTCCACAGTCTTCTTGCGGTATTCACGGTTAAATGGCTTCTTGGATGCGATTGTATTCTCGCGCACTGTCTTTATCACCATATATCGTAGAATTTGTTCATCACGCTTTAGAGTCTCGTCAATTTTCCCAACTTTCTCTGGATCGCATTCGAATTTGATCCAACCAAAGTAAGCGTTATCAAACCAAGTCTTCTTGTTTGTAATAACATGACTCATTTCGTACATAAGTGGTATAAGTCGTGGCATCTCTTCTGAGAGTGCTACCCCACCTGCTGTCTCTACTAGAGATTTCAAATCTCCAAATTTTCCGGCAACGTTCTCCTCCGGCATTGTAGGAACGATATGAAAAGCGAGTTCATATACTCGTCCTCCAATTTCTTCCTTTGAATTCAATTCATTATTCTCTTCCATAAAATAAAAAATGCGGATTGGTCCGCATAGTTAAAAACTACTAAATTCTTGTTATGGACCAAGGTCGTACGCGCAAGCGCGGACGAAACAAGAACTTCTGCATATTAGCAGATAAACACCTATCTGTCAAAAAGGTTAAAATCTCGTTTTGCGTTTTGAATTAGGGCTTCTCTAACTTCCTCAAAATTAAGTCCTTTTATTTCTGCAATTTTTTTGACTACTTCGATCACCATCCATGGTTCACATGTTTTACCTCTATATGGCACAGGTGCAGCAAAAGGCGCATCAGTTTCGGGGTGTAATTTATCTAGTGGGATATATCGTATTACCTCATCATAATCCCGCGCGAAAGTTATCGGACCGTCAAAAGACAACGTAAATCCCTTATCCAAAACTTTCTTTGTGGTCTCTAAATCTCCAACATAAAAATGAAAGTTGCCCTTCAATCCTTCATACTCTGATAGAATTTCCAGCGCATCATTATATGCATCCATACTTCCCTTACTAGGTCTTGAGTGGATCATCAGTGGCTTACCTACTTCTTTAGCAATATCTATATGCATACGAAAGACTTCTTTCTGTCTTTTCTTTTGCTCTATGTTGTGTGTTCCATGTTCCATCCTATAATAATCTAGCCCACATTCTCCTATGGCTACAACAATAGGACTCCGCGCTAACTCTAAATATTTTTCTTTATCGAATATCTCATCAATATTATCATTTGGATGAAGGCCTACAGTAGCTCCCAAAACTACATCATTATATTTTTCAGCAATTTCAATAGCTTTCTGTGAATATTCATAATCTGTCCCTACAGTAATTGTAGCTACACCCTGCTCACGCATTCTAGAAACAACCGCTTCGATATCATCAGAGAGCGGTGATAGATTTAAATGAGAATGAATATCGATATATTTCATTAATCCTGGAAATTTATTTCAATATCTTCGAGTAAATTTATAATTTCAGCGTTTATTGGAACAATATCAACTGGTTTTACAGATGTCTGAGAAACTAATTCTCTATCATCTTTTTCCTTGTCTTCAAAAACTTCAAATGTCTCGCGTGGAAGTACATATACGTAACCCTTATTAAAGAAAACATTTTTACCTGATACTTTCATATGGCCATCAGATGAACATTCATATTCCGAAGTCATACTACCTTTAGTCTTATCCTTCTCATCAAACAAAGCCATAATGATCGGTATTCTTATATCTGTATCTTCTCCGTAAACTCCTTTCATTTTGCCCACATGTGATCTATTTACATCATCGTCGTTTGCTTGTCTCGGATTCAAGACTTCTAGTAATGACTTCGATCCGTGCAATATTAATCCTGAGGACAGATAATTAGATAACTTATTATAAGCATCTTTCATGCTTTCCTGACTTTCTTTTTTTGATAATATTAAATCTCTATCTTCAAAATGATTAGTCATGGAAAATTTGTTGGATTTTAATAGATAAAGCTAAACCTAGAGTTTCATTACTATTCTCATCTAGATGAACTCCCTCACCATCTGCTCCTGTACAATGTTTCGACGCGTCAAAAAATTGACAGTCATTTTTGATACAAAAACTTTCATAAATTTCAGCTAATATTTTTGATTTATTCTCTGACGTCTCATCGAATATTTTTCTCATACCCTCGCACTTAACTACCTCACTGCCACGAATTATTGGCGGAGCAATTACGAGAATTTTGGGTTTCTGTTCTATCGATAAACTATTTAGCCACCAATCGATTTTATTTTTATATTCCGAAAGGATCTCAGGGATTTCCTCAAATTCTTTGAAATCAGCTTTATTACAATCATTCGTTCCTAAGAATATACAGACTAAATCAGCTGGTAGATGACTACCAAGTATTGCCCCGAATTGCGATAGGCCATTTCTTTCTGGGAAAAATCCATTTTCACCACCGAGAGTTCTGGCTCGAAGTCCTTCGTCTATTATTTTGAATTCTTTACCTAATTCTCTCTCTAGAACTCCAATAAAATTTTTCTCGCGCGGATAGCGCTTTGGAGACCCTGGCATTTTGCCATACACAAGTGAATCCCCATATATTAGTACTTCTTTCATAATTAATCTTTACGCAAAAATAAAGGTGTTTCTGGTTTTTTGTTTGCAATAATATTGTCTTCTATTAATTTAGCCGTTTGTGGCAATACGGGAATGAGCATTTTTTGAATTTTCCATAACTTTTTTACACATTCTTCTATCAAAATAATACCCTTATCTTTATCAGATTTTATGATCTCAAAAGGTTTATTTTCCTGTATAAATTTATCAGCATCATTTATATAATGCCAAATTATATTCATTGTAAAACTTATATCGAATTTATCAAAAGAGGAATCAAAATCTGATGCGCGATCTATTCCAATATCAGAAACTGAATTACTTAGATATTTTTCTGAAAGAGTAAGTATACGTGAAGTCAAATTACCCAAACCATTCGCTAGTTTTGCATTATAAGCATCTTTGAAACGCTCTAGTGTAAATGGACTATCCTCAAAATTTGCTACTTCAGAGAGTAAAAAAAATCTTAGAGCTTCAGTACCATATTCTCGAGCAATGTCTTTTGGGTCTACAACGTTGCCTATTGTTTTAGACATTTTCACACCGCCATCTCCGACGATAAAACCGTTGACTACAATTTGATGTGAATTTGTAAGTCCACATGCCAAAAGCATTGCTTGCCATAATACTCCTTGGAAACGAGTATTATCCTTACCACAGTATTGTGTCGGAGTGCCTTCTTCCCAAAACTTTTTAAAATCTCCTTCTTCGTCTGGCCAACCGAGTGTCGCAATGTAGTTTGTAAGTGCATCAAACCATACATACATAACATGTTCATCATCTCCGGGAACCGGAATTCCCCACGGCATTTTTTCTCGTTTACGAGAAATAGAGATATCCTCTAATCCTCGCTCTACAAATGCCTTCATCTCGTTATAACGAAAATCTGGAATTATAAAGCTAGGATTTTTTTCATAAAATTCTAGGAGTGGCTTGGTAAACGCACTGTATTTGAAAAAGTAATTTTCTTCATCAATTATTTCTGGCACCGTACCGTGATCAGGACATTTACCATCAACTAATTCCGATTCTGTTTTCTCACTTTCACATCCGATACAATACTTCGTCTGATAATTTTTCTTGTATATATAACCGTTTTTGTCTACCCTACTCCAAAATTCTTGAGCAGCTTTTATATGCTTTTCATCTGTTGTGCGGATAAAATGCACGCCATCTTTCAGTCCAAAAATCTTAACTGACTCATAAAATTTTTCTACGTTTTCATCCACAAATTGCTTTACATCTTTACCTTGTTCCTGTGCTTTTTTAAAAATCTTACTACCGTGTTCATCTGTTCCTGAATTGAAGAATACTTCATATCCAACAAGCTCTTTATATCTTGCGATAGTGTCCGCACGAATAAACTCGAGCGCATGCCCCATGTGAAGCTCTGCGTTTACGTATGGCAATGTTGTAGTTATATAGAAAGGTTTCTTTTCCACTTAGGCAGTGTAGCGGATACTCTTCTTTTTTTCAATATCCGAGAGATACTCTAGAACAAATACAGCTACAGGAACACCGAGTATTAGACCCCAAAATCCTGCCAGAGTAGCACCAATAATAAGTGATAGAATTACAACGAGTGAAGGCACACCTGTGACTTTCTTCACTATTAGAGGCGCAATTAGATAATTTTCAAATTGTTGAACGATTATGTATAGTGCTCCTACCTTCATGACCATCAAAGCTCCGCCTCCAGCGTAAGCAAATCCTAAAGCAGGGATAATCGCAAGTATCAGACCATATGGTATCAGCTCACACACAGCAGCGAGTACAGCAATAATAAGAGCATAATCTAATCCGAGTATTGTAAGTCCAAGGTAGAGCATCACACCTATAAGTACACCAAGGAGTAGTTGTCCTTGCATCCATAAACCAATTTTGCGCTCAGTTCTACTCCAGAGATTTATGACATATTCTTCATTTTTCGCTGGTGTAATTATTCTTAAAAAATTTTCTATTCCACGCTCTTCCATAGACAAATAGAATGATATGACGATAATCAATACAAGATTGAGTAATCCTCCAAATACAACGCTGGCAGTGTTTACGAATCCACCCGAAACTCCACTGACAAGTGTTTGTACATTTTTCAATAATTCAGATACAGGAACGTTACCTGAAATATTTGTGACGAGCTCTTTAGTATTTGTAACGGTATTCCCTGTTAGATTGTTTAAAATACTAGTCGAGGGAATATAATCTTTTAATTGCGCAAGAACAGAAGTAAATTGATCCATAAAAATTGGAACAAACACAGAGAATAGCCATACCACAACAGTAATAGAGAAAATATATACCACAACGACAGTTATAGTTCTTGGAATTTTATATTTTTTTACCCTTCTAACTACCCCTTCAATAAATGAAGCGATAACAATAGAGGTTAGAAGTACGAGGATTAACTCACGAAGTGCAAATAGAACGGCAACTAAAAGTCCCCAAAGTATAAACTCAATAATTGTTTTAGTTTTTATAGTGACTGCAATAGGAGCATCTTCTTCTTTCATGATGAGATTATAACATCCCCTCCACTATGTTGCCTAGAATTTCAAAATTTTTACAAACTCTTTTTTGTCTTCAAAAGGACCAATTAGTGCGAGGTTTAGACCTTTGTCTTTAAAAATAGTTTTAGCTATGTTTTGGACATCCTTTGCGGTAACTTTGCGTATAAGTCTCTCTACTTCTTCTGGCTTCTTTATTTTCAGATTCATAACTTCCTGAGAACCATAAAAAGTGGCGAAATCACTACTGGATTCAAGCTCGAGCTTCATATTACCTACCAAATATTCTTTTACTTTATCTAATTCTTGTTTTGAGGGTGGTACTTCACAGATTTTTTTGCATTCCTTTAGAATTTCAGTCACAACCTCTTTCACTCTATCGTTTGATACACCCGCAGAAACTTCCAAAAAACCGTGATCAGTGTATGTATCGTTGTAAGCACGTACATAATAAGCAACACCAAGTTCCTCGCGCAGTTTTATAAAAAGCCTAGAAGACATACCCCCAGCAAGTATTGTAGAGAGCACCGTGAGTGTAGGATTACGTTTATCAAAAATATCGAAAGTTCTCACACCAAGTACTATGTGCGTCTGATCAGTTTTTTTATAACTCACTAATACTTCTGGCTTCCTCTGTTGCTCTATCACTTTCGGCATTACTAAATGCTTTGTGTTTTTCACACCTCCAAAAACATTTCGGACAACCTTGAGCACTTCTTTTTCCTTCACCTTTCCTGAAACTATCACTGTGGTGCGTTTAGGAATGTATTGCGTTTTTTTATAATTAACGAAATCTTCCCTTTTTGTATTGCGAACATTCTCACGAGTACCCGCAATATTCCAACCAGCTGGTTGATCACCATATAATAAACTCATAAATAAATCTTGTACGTGGCGTTGCGGCATATCTTCATACATATTTATCTCTTCCACTATCACTCCCTTTTCTTTCTCAATCTCCTTCTCCGGAAATGTAGAGTTCAAGTAAATATCAGAAATTATGTCGAAGATTTTTTCAAAATGTTTGGCATCACTTTTAGCATAATATCCTGTGTATTCATTACTTGTGAAAGCATTGTAACTAGATCCTAATCCATCTAGCTCACTCGCTATAATATGAGCTGTGGGGCGTACAATAGTACCCTTAAAACACATATGCTCTAAGAAGTGTGATATTCCATTATTTTGTTTATTTTCGTATTTAGAGCCAGTTTCTACCAGAACTGACACTGTCACAGTAGGATTGTCCTTCATCGGGATGATAATAACCCTAAGACCATTTTCGAGTTTGTGTTTAAAATAATTCATTA
>JAYRGZ010000008.1:0-5665 GCA_041907605.1 Minisyncoccota bacterium
CAGTTATCTGATTGCATGGAGAAGTGTACATTGTAATTTGATTCACAATCCACATTGTATGAACATCCATCAACTTTGGTAACTGCATATGAATCAATAGTGTTTTTGGATTTATCGATTGTCTCAGAATACATCACGTCTTCACAATCGGTCACAGAATATGCGAGATAAACATTCTTATTATCCTTAGAAAAATTAGAATAATCAGAATTTATTAAATTACCAAAGCGGTATGCATAGAATCTTGGTACGGTATAAAAAAGATCTTTTAGCTGTGTGAAAAATGGCTTCGTAAAATCATAATCTCTGCCATAACTTTTTGGGTCCCATCCACTACCTGACCAACAGTCTGTACAATACACTGGCACTCCGTCGTCGCTATACATACTTATCAGTGATTTCTGACAAAGCCCGCATGTACGCTTATATAATGAGCGTACGTTGCGCCAAAGCATGCGTCTACGCATTCTACACTCCGGACAGAAAGTCGGTGGAGGAACTTTGATCTTCTCATAGAACGAAAAATCATCTGCTTCTATAGTGAAATCATTTTTACAATTTTGGCAGATTTTAGTTTCTGGTGTCATGTTGTTTATATTGTATCTTTAAAATTAAGAGTACCACAAGAAGTGTTGATACTACAGAACGGACACCGTATACAATCGGTAATATCTGCCCTTCCCTGATCGGGATAATCAATCCAAGAAGTGATCCCAAACAATCAAATACCCAGGTACCTAGTGCCTCGGTATTTTTTCTTGTATTCCAAAGCTCTACCAGAGTCGGTAAATAGGCTATAACGAGGATGAGTTGGGTCGCAAGATGGGTAAAAATATTATTTTTGGTAAAAAACCAAATCAGGCAAATCAATATCACTCCCAAAATACAGCCTTTCTCGAAAGTAGTAAAAGTTCTCCTAGTATCTTTATGGAACAAAATAATTATAAATATTGATACTACTGCCAGCGAATCAATAAGATTAAAGAAATTTGCAGAGACTCCTTGTATCCCTGTTTGAAAAAATTCAGAGGCAAGACTAATCAGCACCGCAAGTGAAAGAAACATCCACGTTGCAAGAACTGGTTTAACCTTCCCCAAAAAAATACCTCTCACGTAAATTACCCAGTAAGTAAATATACATAGGATGATTCCAAGATGAACGAGTGTGTCTATGCTCATAATATCTCCTTCTTATATATTTCATCACTCACGATCATCTTTGGACGATGCTTGGGTGAATAGGTAACCTTTATGGGTTCTTTGCTTATGGCACAAATGCTATCATAAAGTTTCCTCTCGGGACGAAGTGCTATACGATCTTTGTATCGTTCATCTGGATGTAATCGTGGAAAAGGTATATTATATCGCTTATAAAAAGCTAGCTCAAATTCTGGAACGTTAAAATTTCTACTGGAACGAATGCATTTAAATACTTCTTTAATATAAGAATCTGGGACATCCATAATACTATCTGGTATTGATTCTGGTTGAATTGTTTCTTTTCCATAAGTTCCGGGCAAATCATCCTTCCAAGTAAATCCATTTGCTATTACTTCGTCTTTAGATTTAGGAAAATATACTTGTGCTTGTGTTTCGTTATACGCAAAAGGTGATATCTCACTTGGAAAAAACTCCCCGTATTCACCAGTAGTTTTCATATACTCAATCAACTTTTCTTTTAATTCAAAGTATTTCTCTTTTGAATACTCTTTGTTCAATATCATGTAACTTCCTTTTTTAATTCCAACACATCCAAAAAGTTCATTGGAGTTGTGACAAGAATCACAGTACTGAATACTGGTATTATCATAAGATAGATGGGTAAAAAATACGTTCGAAGAGCGAACTATAGCATGCGATTCGTAAATTTGTTCAGCTTTTACTCCTACATGATATATATCATAGGAATCCTTTAAACCCCCAATCGTGAAATCGTCATATTTACAATCTTCCATATCTTCTGCGTCGAAACAATAATGCGCATTTTTACTGTTAGCTATCATGCTTCCAGTACAATCGACAGAGCTGTCTATTAACATCCCACGTTGTAGTGCTTTTTCAAATATAATACCTAGCCATTTTTTATAAAGTTCTTGTCGAACAGCATACGAGGTTAAATCATATTCTTTAACTTTCTTTAGGTACTCTTCTTTCGTACATTTCTCGTTCATGAAGTAATAAGACTGTCCTCGGAGATTATATGATAGGAAACAATTTGAACAGTTTTTTAGATCAAAGGAATAGAAGCAATCAAATGAATCGCTGACTTGCATACAATACTGGCAATTAAAAGCATTATGAATATCTATACACTCGTACAAATTTTCATTTGATTTGCCATATATCTTATAGCAGTCCGAACCATTTTTAAGTGGTATAACATTTGAAGAATACATTACATTCTCTGAAGCGAATGCTGTGGTAGACATATAACAATCTTTTGAATCGTTTGAGTGATTACAATAATCTGAATTAACGCAATTTTTATTTAAGAGTGCGATACGGGGAACAGATAACTGAAGTTCTCTCCATTGCTCAAAAAATGGACGCGAAAAATCAATATCACGCCCGTATGTCTTTGGATCCCATTCATCACTCCACCAGTATTTGATATCAAAAACTTTATACGGTGAATCTGGACTATATATTGAAACAATACTCTTCCCCGTTGCGTCACATGCGCGACGATATAATGTCCTCTCATTTCTCCATACATAACGTCTGATTTGACGGCAACGTGGACAAAATGTCGGTGGAGGAACTTTGATCTTTTCGTAGAACGAAAAATCATCCGCTTCGATGGTGAAATTATTCTTACAATTTTGGCAGGTCGTAGACACTGAGCTTATCGAATGTGTTCGTGTTTCAGAATTCATATATGAAAAGTCTACTACTTTATAAGAGTACCTACAAACTTCTCTCCTTGTAGGTATTGATCAAGGTTTTCTAGATTACTACCATTCATAATAGCCACCTCAATACCCTCTTCTTCTGCACGTTTAGATGCTATCGGGTCAAATGGAAGTGAAAGTCCAGGATTCCAATCCTCAGGAATAATCTTACGATAATTTGCCCAAGTTGTCTCTTCAATTTTCTTCGCATCAGGAAATTTCTTTGGGTCCATATCATAAGCATAATCAATGTTTGATAAATTTATTACTTTTCTCG
Source organism: Minisyncoccota bacterium (assembly GCA_041907605.1). Taxonomy (GTDB): domain Bacteria; phylum Patescibacteriota; class Minisyncoccia; order Phycocordibacterales; family UBA9973; genus JAYRGZ01. The sequence goes on from JAYRGZ010000008.1 coordinate 3,169, forward strand.
CACCAAATTGTTTTGCGAGAACTACTGCATCATAGTCCGTACTCCAACCTGGTTTCCATCCAGCAGCAATAGTAATTTTATGAGTATGATCAAGTGCGATAGTAGGATCAACGACAATATGTTTGGCTACTAAACTACTACCGAAAGCAATACGCACAAGCTCAGCATTGATGCGTGTAGCACCAATTCCAATCCAGTCTTTATCATCGTGTGATGGATCTACAATCTCTTCCAGCGCTTGCTGATAACGTCTCGCAGTCTTCCCCCCACCCACCACAATAACAAAACGAAAGCCCTCTTCGACTTTCGTTTTTATAAAATCAACAAAACTCTTTAGAAACTCTGTATCTATATGATCCGGGACGATGAGTGATCCACCAAGAGATATAACAATGTTTTTATGTTCACTCATACTAAATTCCTAGTTTATTTATAATATCTTTGTGAATTTCTTCTATCGTCGGTTCACCGTCTATTTCAATATATTTAATTGCGGAATCGCTCTTAATAACTTCAAGCATGGGCACAACAGTTCTTTCAAATTCATTTAGTCTACTATCTATTGCGCTCTCACTATCGTCTGCTCTACCACGTGACATCATTCGTGATTTAACGCTTTCACGAGATACTTCTACATTTATTACTACTGGATTTTCATATTGAGAGAATACTAACAATTCTTTTATAACTTTGAGTTGTCCTACTGTTCTCGGATATCCATCAAAAAACAGATGTGATGTGCCGTCCACTACTCTCATGGCATTACTTACAAATAATGCATCTGTTATGAAGTCTGGTTGGAATTTACCACTATTAATTGATTCTTTAACTTTTGTTTGAAAAAATCCTTCTTCGGAGAAAAATTTACGAAATGTGGCACCCATATCAAACGATACATTGTTGCCTCCAATATTTTTCTCTATGTATTCCTGTAGAAGTTTGATCTGTGTTCCTTTACCGGAGCCTGATCTACCAACAAATATAAATGTGTACGGTTTTTGCATATGGGTATTTTAGCACAATAAAAAAGTCCTCAAAACGAGGACTTTTTTAGTATTCTCTCATTGATAATTGAGCGTCAAATCGTTTCAATATGTCTAACACTACAGAGACTACGATTAGAAGTGCAGTACCTCCAATTGCTATAGCCGTAATACCAGTGAGTTTCTGGATAATAACAGGTAGTACTGCGATAAGTCCTAAGAATATTGCACCTACGAATGTCACACGAGATACGATATTGCTAACATGTTTCTCGGTAGCATCTCCTGGACGAATTCCTGGAACAAATGCGCCACTCTTCTGTAGATTTGTAGCCATTGCGTGAGGATCGAAAGTCACTGCTGTATAAAAATATGTGAAGATAAATACAAATACGAAATATAATACTACATATATCCAACTCTGTTGATTGAATTTAAGTAGTACTGAAGAAACAGATGTAGCTATAGAGTTTGAAAAATGTGTAAGAAGATTACCGATAAGTTGCGGTAGGAGTAATATAGATAGCGCGAAGATGATTGGCATTACACCAGCTTGGTTTATGCGAATTGGAATATAAGTAGAGACTCCACCGCTTGTTGTATTTCCTACTACACGCTTTGCATACGTTACTGGAATTGGTCGCTCTGCTTCGGACATGATAACCACACCAAGCACAATCAGGATTCCAATAACTATAAATGCAATCATCATAGGAATCTGTGATACGTCAAAAGTAAACAGGAGTTGGTTTATCTCCTTTGGTATTTGAGCAATGATACCCGCGAAGATAAGTATTGAGACACCGTTTCCAATTCCAAATTCAGACATGATTTCTCCAATCCACATAAGTAGAAGTGAGCCTGCGACGATGACGGCTAGAGCTGTAATTTTCTGGAATAGATCAAGGCTTCCTAAGATTCCCTGTCTTTCTAGGATTATCATGAGAGAAAGTCCTTGGATTGCAGCGAGAGGAACAGTGAGAATACGAGAGTATTGAGTAAATTTCTTGCGTCCTATTTCTCCTTCTTCATGGTATAGCTCCTTTAATCTTGGAACCATGATAGTGAGAAGTTGCATGATAATAGACGCTGTAATGTAAGGTCCTACTCCAAGCATGATGACTGACAAATTAGAAAGTCCGCCACCTGAGAAAATATTCAATATGCCAAGAAATTGATTGTTATTCAAGAACTGAGACAATCTAAATGTATCAATTCCTGGAATAGGAATAGCTGCAAGTAAACGAAAAAGTACCAAAGCACCCAAGACAATTAGTATTCGCTTTCGAAGCAAACGATCAGTGAAGATTGTCTTTAGTTTTGTAATGATTTCTCCCATATATTGTTTTCTTGTAAAAAATTTACGCTACACTTCCTCCCGCCTTCTCGATCTTCTCCTTTGCACCCGCAGATACTGATAGACCTGAAAGAACAAATTTCTTTGTTATTTCTCCTGAGCCTAAGATCTTTACATAAGGTAGTGTACCATTTGATTTCTTTACGAGTCTATTTTC
>JAYRGZ010000009.1:0-5586 GCA_041907605.1 Minisyncoccota bacterium
ACCCTATCTTCTAGTGGTTGTCTGAGAGATTCCAGTACTCTTTTCTCAAACTCAGGGAATTCATCCAAGAAAAGTACTCCACGATGAGCCAGCGTTACCTCTCCCGGTTTCGGAAATGTTCCTCCACCAATTACTGATACATATGATGCGGTGTGATGAGGAGAGCGAAAGGGTGGTTTAGTGACAAGACCATTTTCTAGATTACCAACAATTGAGTGTATACCAGTTAGTTCTAGAATTTCACTCATGGATAAATCAGGCAACAAGTTTGTAAATGCCCGCGCAAGCATAGTTTTACCCGTTCCAGGAGGTCCAGACATCGCTATATTGTGTCCACCTGCTGCAGCAATCTCGAGTGCCCGTTTTGTGCTTTCTTGTCCTCTGATCTCATTCATATTGGTAGAAATCAAATCACGAGTGATTTTCACAATTGTTTTTTCAACCGGAGTAATTGGGATGCTCTGTATTTTTTTCTTTTCATCGCTATATAAATGATTTACTACCTGTTTTAGATTTTCAACTGCATATACCGTAATTCCGTCCACTAGCCCTGCTTCAATTGCATTATCTTTTGGTACATAGACTTCTAGAAATCCCAATTCCTTGGCTTTGAGCACCAATGGCAGTGCACCTTTAATTGGTTTTACTTCACCCGAGAGAGACAATTCACCTAGGAACATTTTCTTCTCCGGATCAAATTTTATTTCTTCGCTAGCGAGTAGATATGCAAGAGCAATACCGAGATCAAAATATGGACCTTCTTTTTTGATATCTGCTGGTGAGAGTGAGACCACAATTTTCTGATTTTTTGATTTCGGAGAGGCAAAACCAGAATTTTTTATTGCTGCACTTACTCTGTCTTTAGATTCCTCAACAGCTTTATCTGGTAATCCTACAATAGTGAAAAGGTACAATCCTTTTGCGGTATCAATTTCAATTGATATGAGTTCTCCTTTTAAAAGTTGTGTTTGCGCAGAATATACTTTTGCAAATGACATAATCTAAGTATAAACAAAAATACTCTTCAAGCGAAGAGTATTTTTGTTTAATTATTGATTAATATGTTTTGTACATGTTTTGGCTGCAGGATTCGCTCTTAATCTTTCTTCGTCTATTGGTTCACCTGAGACTTCACACTTTCCATATGTCCCCCCATCAATTTTTTTAAGTGCGTGATTCACATCTTTTAGTCTTCCGCCCAAGATTGCCAGTGTTGCACTCTTTTCTTGATATTCCTCAAACCTATCAGCGTTATCATTTTCATCAGATGTATCGTTCTCATCATTTGGTGCAGTTGGTATCGCTTCCCAATCATTATTCTCAGGATTCATCACACCCAAACCACTAAGTTCCATCATCAGTAACTTTTTTTCTGCCTCTAATTTTTCTTTAAATTCCTCTATATTTTTCATACGCCACCATCATAGCATGTAGTGGCAAAAACCAAAAGAACTACTGTCTTATCGTATTTGCGGTCATTCGATTTACTACCTCCACCAAGGTTTGCTCCTTATCCGCAATAAGCAAAATATCTTTATTTTCACCTAGGAATGTATAAAACAATACTATATTGCCTGCTGAATCCGTGAGAACCCTCGTATCTTGGTTTTTTAGAACCATGTCTTTCCATTTAGCACTGAAAAGCGCACTATTCTCCCCTGTCGTATCTATTCCAAATATCCTATATAGGTCATCTAGCAGTGTAGTCTCCCATTTAAGCATTCCGGCGAAAGCTGTGCTATAGGAATTGGTTTTCATCATGATAAACAATCCGTTTTTACTCCAAGCATGTATTCCCACAGTAAATATTGGATCAAGAGATCTTAGTAATTCACCAGGAATATGTGTGTCCAGGATATCCCAGAATCTCTCTGTTGTAATCAGCGCATTTGGGTTAACATTTTCCTCAACAAATTGAATTTGCTCTATTGTGTTTAATGCTGGTGCTGCACTCTTGTACTCACCTGCAATTTTTTCACCAAGTTCTTCTTTTGTCAGACCGTCTATTTTAATTATTTTTGAAGAATCAGTTTTTACAAGTGTTGATACTAATGTTTGTGACTGTGTTATAGGAACTGTTTTGGGTTTACTTGTTGCTACAAAATACATAATTACCCCAATTGCTACGAGAATAAGCGCGCCACCAGTAATTATAAATGTTAGATTTTTCTTTGAAGTAGGATTTTTGTTTGTATCATCACGCTGTTTTTTTTCTTGCTCAGCCATGGCTATCTTGATCACTGATCCCTGCTGGTTTTTTATAGCTTCTGCCAAATCACTTTGATACGTACGAAGTGTCTTAGGATCATCATCCTTCTTTTTTGTTTCTTTTGGAATATCGAGTGGTTCCATACTCTATATAATACGTCACTTGTACGTTTACGAGAAGTATTATGCTTTTGGTGCCTCAGGTGTTGTAGGAGGTTTTATGAAATCTCTGTTTGCTTCTTTGATTGATAGTGAGATTCTTCCACGTTCTTTATCGACTGCGATGACTTTGACCGGCACACGCATTCCTTCTTTTAAGAAATCAGATACTCTTGCAATTCTAAAAGGTGCAATTTCTGAAATATGTACAAGGCCATCTGCATTTGCTGACAACTTCACAACAGCTCCTATCTCCAAGATTTTTACAACTTCACCCTCTAGCACCTCTCCTTCTTTATATTCGCGAGTCAGATCCAAGATCATTTGTAGTGCTCTTTCTGCAGAGTCGCCCTTACCTGTTACATATACACTTCCATCATCTTCCACCGTGATTTCAGATCCAGTAGCATCACGAATTCCCTTGATTGTTTTACCACCACTTCCTATTACCAATCCAATTTGATCTACTTGAACTTTTGTCATGAGAATCTTTGGAGCATTTGGTGAGATATCCTTGCGTGGTGCAGGAATTTCTTTTTCTATAACATCTAGTATTTGTACACGGGCTTTTTTTGCATTAACCAATGCTTCTTTTAGAATCTGGGGTGGAATTCCTCCAACTTTTATATCTAACTGTATAGCTGTAATTCCCTCTCGTGTTCCAGCAACCTTGAAATCCATATCACCGTAGTGATCTTCTGGTCCTTGAATGTCCGTCAAAATCTTGTATTCTTTTTCGTCCATCATCAACCCCATAGCAATTCCAGCTACTGGGCTTTTGATTGGCACACCCCCATCCATCAGAGCAAGAGAAGATGCACAGATTGATGCCTGAGAAGTAGAGCCATTTGATGCCATAGATTCTGAAACCACACGTATCGTGTATGGAAACTGATCTTTCGTAGGTATTACAGGATATAGTGCTTTTTCGGCTAAGAATCCATGTCCCATTTCTCGGCGGTTTATTCCACCAAAACGTCCTGTCTCTCCAGCAGAATATGCTGGGAAATTATAGTGATGTGAAAATCTTTTTGTTCCACGAACTTCCATACCGTCTAGCAGTGTTGCATTCTCTGGTCCTCCGAGGGTGAGAGCTGAGAATACGTGGGTTTCACCACGATAGAAAATTCCAGTGCCATGTATTATTGGAGAAAATCTTCCTGCTTGTGCGTAGAGTCCACGTACTTGATCAAATCCTCTTCCGTCTACTCGCGCATTATTTTTCAAAGCTATTTCATGCACTATGAAATCTATTTTTGCTTCAAAATAATCTTTTGCGATACTCTTCTGTGTATCTTCTATTTCTTTTTCGTCTAGTGTATTTTCCCAAAGTGTCCGAAGATCTGACTCTTTTTGTTTAAAGTCTGGGGTTAATTTTGAAATTAATTCCTCAGAATTTTTACCCACTACATCATTGAAAAGATTTTGTAATTCTTCACCAAGTATTGGCTCCTCAAATTTCTTTTTCTCTTTACCAATTTCTCCTACGATTTTTTTCTGCCAATCTTCAAGCGCTGAAATTATAGGTAGAGCCATATCTAGTGCACCACTCATCGTATCTTCGTCATATTCGTATGCCATCGCTTCAATCATTACTACGTTTCCTTCTTTTCCGCAGACTGTTAGGTCTAGTTCATAATTATTTTCTCCTGTGTTTGGAGTATATAAATCAACACCAATTGTTTCTCCTCCTTTTGGCTTTCCAATATGAGTTGCGCCCACTGGCCCTGCCCATGGAATATCTGATACTGCTAGTGCTAAAGATGCTGCGTTTACTCCGAGCACTCCGGGATCAGTTTTTCCGACAGAGAGTACAGTCACAACAACTTGCACAGCGTTTTTTATATAACTTGGAAAAAGTGGACGAATTGTTCTATCAATAATTCTCGCAGATAAAATTGCTTCATCAGATGGACGGCCTTCACGTTTGTTGTATTGACCCCCGAGAATTAATCCCGCAGCATAATATTTTTCTAGATATTCTACTGTGAGGTTAAAATATCCTGGATTGTTTTTTGTATCCTTGCCAAGTACTGCGGTTGCTAAAACTATTGTATCTTCACACTTCAATATCACCGAGCCATTTGCTTGGTTTGTAAGATCAGAGAAGACGGCTTCGATTTTCTTGCCACCTACCTCAATTGAATATTCTTTTGTTTGCATAATTACTTTGCAGATCCGAAGACTTTAGTATTGAAACCATTTGTTTCACTACTACCTGTCTTTGGACCTACGGTTAAACGATTAATAAGCACATACTAGCCCAAAAACTTCTATTTGGAAAGCCATTTGCAAAGCATATTTTTTAGGTATAGTATCAAATTAACAAAACTCAGAACTATGAAAAATCAAAACTTCTTAATTGGTATGGGTTATGATTTTAACCCATACCGTAATTTACCTAAATTTGAGCATGAGATTAGAGAGTATGAATTGAAAGCGATGCTGGAATTCACTTTCAGGGAAATTCTCAATCAACTTGCGAAAATCGCCAAATCTAATCCGGAGAAATATCGTATACAAATGGAAACCATGTGGACATGGATTTTATTTGAAAAAATTCGTACCGCCCCTGCCTCTTTTCCAATTGATAATGCATTACTTCGCAAAGGTGATCAAAAATCAATAGAGGCTCTTAAGAAAAACCCACACTCGATTTCTCCTGGTATTGAAAGGGAGTTACTGCGATCTGTGCCGAAAAGATTTAGAGACGATCTGGTTATGCTCTGCATGTTGTGTGGAACATGTACTGCCCAGTATGGTAAATTACAGGAACATTATAATTTTTGGGGTGATAAAGAAATTGTTAGTGCATTAGAGGCATTAATGAATAAAAACCACTACAAAAATAAAAAAGTTGCCTAAGACAGCGAAAATAAAAAAAGAGACCCCTCAGATTTCTGAAGGGTTTCTTTTTTTATGCGTTATTTCTTTTCTGGTGTACCGATTAGATATTTGCGAGGGTTCTCTGACATATCAATGAAGTCGTCCACCCTCTCTTTTAGTTTCATCGATGTTGATTTACCAAAAGAAATTACTTCTACTTGAGTCATTGTCTGTAGATATTCTACAAGTGGTATATAGTCTCCGTCGCCTGACGCTATAATTACAGCATCTAGTCTTGGTGCCATTTTGATAGCATCTACTGCAAGTCCTACGTCCCAGTCGCCCTTTTTAGCGCCTCCGGCGAAGACTTGTAAGTCTTTTGTCTTCGTTTCT
>JAYRGZ010000010.1:0-22377 GCA_041907605.1 Minisyncoccota bacterium
TACATGATTTCCTTCGATTGTCACCTTTGTGATTTTTAGTTTATCGATCCGCATTATAAGTACACTTGCACCAAAGAGCACAAGTAATCCAATAAATACGAAAAGTACTTTATACCAAAAGATGCGTAATCGCTTACGTTTTAAATCCTTTAAACGTTTTGTGTTTGTGGCTGTGTATGTAATTACCATTACATCTTTGGTCGAGAAATAACATTCTTACCAACATATGGAACTAGCACCTCTGGGATCTTTATTGAGCCGTCTTCTTGCTGATAATTTTCCATTATCGCGATCAGTAATCTTCCAATTGCTACGACTGTGGCATCGTTCATATGTACTGGTTCAATTTTACCATCAGCTCTTTTGACGCGGGTATTTAATCTCCTAGCTTGGAAACCACTTGTAAGATCAGCACTGTGAGTCTCTCTATATGCACTCTGTCCTGGCATCCAAGTCTCTATGTCGATTTGACGAGAATCTGGGAATCCCATATCTCCGGTACAGATAGAAACAACTTGGTACGGTAAATTTAATTTCTGTAAAATATATTCTTGAATTGCTACTAGAAAATTTTGTTCCTGGAGTGAATGCTCTGGTAAACCAAAGACTTCCATTTCTAATTTATCAAATTGATGTTGTCTTAGAATACCTTTTGTATCCTTTCCATATGTTCCCGCCTCACGTCGAAATGCAGTTGAATAGCCCACGAGTCTCACAGGTAGATCAGATTCCGAAAAAGTATGATCCATATACATAGAACCTAGAGTGTGCTCAGCGCTACCAATTAGCATGAGATCATCATTTGGAAAAAGATAGTGATCCTCTGGAGTCATAAACCGTGCCATTTTAACCTGCACAAGTGGTCTGATAAAAACCGGAGGAATTACAGGAGTGAAGACTCCCTCTGGTGTACTGATGCCTGAATCAGATTTAATTTTAGAAAGTATTTCTTCGTTTCCAAGAAATTCAAGACACATTTGGATTATTCCAAATTGTAATCGCACCAAATCACCCTTCAAATATGAATATCTGGAACCAGCCACTTTTCCTGCAGTTTCTGTATCGATAAGCCCAAGCTCAATTCCAAGTTCATCATGCTCTTTAGGTTTAAAACTAAAATTAGGTTTCTCTCCCCAACTACGAATGACTTTGTTTCCAGTCTCATCTTCTCCAATTGGAGTGTCAGCTGATGGGATATTAGGAATTGCTAGCATCATCTTCTGAACTTTTTCAAATACTTCCTTTAGCTCTCCCTCAACTTTTTGAAATTCTTCCTTTACTCCCTTCATCTCTGTAATCATCTGGGCTTTTACATCATTGTCTTTCTCTACTGTAATTTTGTTGGATGTTTGATTTTGTTCAGCTCGCAAAGCCTCAGCCTTCTTCATCAATGAGACTCGTTTGTCGTCTAGGGAAAGTAACTCATCAATATCAATATCTCGGTGCTTTCTTTTCGCACTTTCTTTGACTATATCTTTATTTTCGCGGATAAACTTTATATCTAACATGATTCGAGTATACCCCCACACCTAATTTTTTCAAAATTAGGTGTGGGGGTATACAAAACAGTGCTAAAATAATAATACCTATGCGTCTCCTAGATGAAAACGAGATACCAAAACAGCTATTGGAAATTCCTGAACCTCCGAAGAAACTTTATATTGAGGGGGCACTTCCCGAAAAAGGTTCTATATACCTGACAGTAGTCGGCTCAAGGAGAATTACAAGTTATGGACGTGAAGTAATTGAGAAATTATTTGCAGGACTAAAGGGATATCCAATAATTATAGTATCTGGCCTTGCATTAGGTACTGACGCCTGCGCACATGAGATGGCACTTAAATACGGTTTGAAGACTGTAGCTTTTCCGGGTTCAGGAATTGATCCTAGAGTTATCGCTCCATCTACCAATAGATTACTCGCCAAAAGAATAGTAGAAGCTGGTGGATGTTTGATTTCAGAATTCGAACCAATGCAACCTGCTGGTCTTTGGACCTTCCCGAGAAGAAATCGTCTGATGACCGGACTTGCACGTGCAGTACTGATAACAGAGGCACAAGATAAATCTGGAACTCTAATTACTGCTCGATTAGCCGTGGACTACAATCGCGATGTCCTAGTAGTACCTGGATCAATATTTTCTCCAACCTCAATCGGTACAAACTCACTTCTGCGACTTGGTGCTACGCCAATTACGAAATCAGAAGACATAATAGAGGCTTTGGGATTTTCAATAGACAAGAGTGAGCAAATAAATAGAGAAGTTAAGGATTGTTCCCCTGAAGAAAAAGAAATACTGGAAATTCTGATCGAGCCAATGTCACGCGACGATCTAGTACGCATGATAGACAAATCAGTATCAGAGGCAAATAGCTTACTTTCAATAATGGAAATCAAAGGATTAATAAAAGAAGAGTACGGGGAGATTCGTAGGTATTGATTTGCCAAAAAAATGATTCAATGGTACTAATGAGCACAGTAATATGAAATTACTTATTGTTGAATCACCATCAAAAGCAAAAACTATTGAGAAATATCTCGATGGTGCTTTCACGGTGCGTGCTTCTGTTGGTCACGTACGTGACATTCCAAAATCAAATAAGAAAGCTATAGATATCGAAGGAGGTTTCGTTCCCTTCTATGAAATTTCAAAAGGAAAAGAGAAAGTCGTTAGTGAACTTCGAGAGCTAGGAGAAAAAGCAAAAGAGATAATGCTCGCCACTGACCCGGACCGTGAAGGTGAGGCAATTTCGTGGCACTTGAAAGAAATTCTAGATCAGGATAAGAAAATCAAAGCACCTATAAAAAGAGTGACCTTCCATGAAATTACCAAAGAAGCAGTGACTGAGGCGCTAGAGAATCCTCGAGATATAGACAACCAATTAGTAAAGGCTCAGGAAGCGCGCCGTGTGCTTGATCGCCTAGTTGGATACGATCTATCGGGTCTAATCTGGAAAAAAGTTCGCTACGGTTTATCTGCTGGACGAGTACAGTCACCAGCGCTAAGGATAATCATGGAGCGTGAACGAGAGATAAGAGCTTTCGTTCCGGAAAAATATTTTGTAATCGAAGGAGATTTCAAAACAAATCACAACGACGCACTTCATATGACATGCGTTGAAGAACCACGAGATGAAAAGATCGTTGAGAAGATTTTATCGGTTGGTAAAACTGGTGAGTGGACAGTAGTAAACACAAAGGAGTCAGAACAGAAACGCTCACCGCGTGCACCTTTTACTACTTCGACACTTCAGCAAACAGCGAGTTCACGTCTGGGATTTTCACCTTCACGCACAATGCAAGTAGCCCAGAAACTCTATGAAGCAGGACACATTACCTACATGCGTACAGATTCGACCAATCTTTCGGCCCAAGCCCAAGGACAAATACTAGGATTGATTACAAAAAAGTATGGTAAGGAATACGCTGAGGCACATATATATAAGACAAAGAGCAAAAATGCTCAGGAGGCCCATGAAGCAATCAGACCAACACATGTGGAACTCCTCTCTGTCGGAATGACGGATGAACAAAAGAGACTCTATCGTCTTATATGGGAACGAGCAGTTTCATCTCAGATGACAGATGCAAAACTTCTTAAAACAAAAATCGAGGCTACTGTCGTAGGTAAAGATATTCCAAACTTTAGTGCCACTGGATCAAGAATTTTATTCCCGGGATGGTTATCTGTTGATACAGATGCTCGTGGAGAAGACGTAGAATTACCTAGGGTCACAGAGGGAGAGAAAATTAAATGTTTAAATATAGAAAGCATAGCTAAAGAAACACAACCGCCTAGTCGCTATACAGAGGCAGGATTAGTGAAAGAACTAGAAGCACGTGGAATCGGTAGGCCTTCTACATATGCTTCTATTATGCGGACACTTGAAGAACGTGAATATGTATCAAAAGAAGGAAGAACATTATTCCCTACTGATACAGGAGAGGTAGTCTCAAATTTTTTGGAAGAATATTTCCCACAATATATTAGTGATACATTCACAGCAGAAATGGAAGATGAGCTGGACGACATCGCGATTGGAAAACGTGAATATGTGAAAACACTTAAGGATTTCTATGGACCATTTTCTAAGGAAGTAAAATCTAAAGACAAACTCGCTAAAGTTACAAATTTAGGAGATGCACCGAAGGATCTAAAATGTCCTAAATGTGGAAGTAACATGATTATAAAATTGGCGAGAACTGGAAAGTTTTATTCTTGTGCTCGTTATCCAGAATGTACGGGAGCTAGGAAAATTGACGGCACAGAACTTGCTGGTCCTAAAGAAACAGGTGAAAAATGCCCACTATGTGGAGACAAGAAAGGTAAATCAGGTGGTGGCGTGCTAGTAGTAAGAGAAGGAAGATTTGGCACTTTTATATCATGCTCGAGATACCCAAAATGTAAATTTATCAAACAAGATGAGGAAGAGTTGAAAAAGAAAATGACTGATGTAACCTGCCCTGTTTGCAACAAAGGCAAAATGATGGAACGCCGGGGACGATTCGGAATATTTTATTCTTGCTCAAATTATCCTGATTGCAAAAATGCTATTAAGGCGAAACCAACAGGTAGAATCTGTGATATGTGTGGATCCCTCATGATGGAAGGCACCAAAACCATTCCTGAGAGATGTAGCAATAAAAAGTGCCCTAATCATAATCCTCACAAAATAGCCAAGTAACCACAAATAGGATATAGAACCTTCGTTCTATATCCTATGGTTTTGGTGAGGCGGAGCGTTGTTTTTATAGCAATAAAAACCGCGAGCCGGGGTCGCGTAAATTCCGAGTGTCGACGAGGAATTATACGTGACCGAAGACTATACCCGAACGTTGTAGTAATACTAAATGTCCAAATCATAGGCCAGATAAACTTGCTAAAAAATAGTGTTATAATTTAAAAATATGAAGATACTAATAGTAGAGGATGACAATTTCCTAGAAACACTTGTTGCAAGAAAGTTTGTCTCAGCAGGTGTAGAGGTAATTGGCGTAGCAAATGGTAAAGATGCTATAGGAGAAATGGAGAAAGAGAGGCCCGATGTAGTACTTCTAGATGTCATGATGCCAGGTATGGATGGATTTGAAGTATTAAAGAAGGTTATGGAAAATCCCAAAATAGCACACATTCCTATAATAGTTTTCTCAAACTTCTCAGAAGATGAAAAAATCAAAGAGGCAAAGAACCTAGGAGCAAGAGACTACCTAATAAAATCAAATTTCACACTAGATGAACTGCTGATAAAAATCAAAGACATACTTATGCAATCGCCAGGTGCCGAGACGAGAGATATTGATACCTTCTTTCGTAACCTCACAAAATAGTTTGTATTTTTGCATTTTTGCTCTAGACTACAGTTATGGCAAAAACTGATGTCATAGAAATAACAGATGCACTAAATAGTCCAACAAAGAAGGACGTGGATTTACTTGTACGCGCATATGATTTCGCTCAAAAAGCTCACATGGGCCAACTACGTAACAGTGGAGAGCCATATTTTTTGCATGTGTTTGCAACAGGTAAAAACCTTGCGGAACTTGGCGTAAGCCCCACAGTTATTGCAGCTGGATTACTACATGATGTTATAGAAGATACAAAAGTCACACCGGCTGAACTTGAGAAAGAATTCGGCAAAGAAATAGCCACCCTTGTAAAAAATGTTACTAAGCTGGGAAAAGTAAAATACAAAGGAGTAGAGCGCAATATTGAAAATCTGAGAAAATTCTTTGTCTCAATGGCAGAAGATTTTAGGGTTATTATAATCAAGCTCTGTGACAGACTACACAACGTAGAAACACTACAATTTGTACGACCTGATAAACAACGCCGTATCGCACTTGAGACACTGGAAATTTATGCACCACTTGCCAATCGTCTCTCTATGGGTAAATTAAAAGGCCGTCTAGAAGATGCAGCATTCCCTTTTGCGTACCCAAAGGAATACGAACAGACAAAGAAATTGCTAGCGGAGCGTAAAGGTGCAGAAGAACAATTTCTACTAGATTTTGAGAAGACATTACTCAAGAAGTTGAAGGATGAAAAGATTAGTGATGTTCAAGTAGATCACCGTTTGAAACATTTATATTCCCTATGGAAAAAACTTGTCCGCTACAATATGGATATCACACGAATTTACGATATTATGGCACTGCGAGTAACAGTAAAAAGTATAGAGGACTGTTACCATGTTCTCGGTGTGATACACGGCAATTGGAAACCTCTTCCGGGTAGAATCAAGGATTACATAGCTCTACCAAAGCCAAACGGTTACAGATCAATTCATACTACAGTACTCACAGGTACAGGTGGAATTATTGAAGTTCAAATCCGAACAGAAGAGATGCATATTCAAGCAGAATACGGTATCGCTGCGCACTTCGCATACAAGGAGAAAATAAAACTCGAAAAAGTAGATCTACGTAAACAATACGAATGGGTTGAACATCTGCGAGACACTCAGAAACTAATCACAGACAGCGATGCATTCTTCGATAGTCTCAAAATGGATTTCTTCAAAGACAGAGTTTTCGCTTTCACACCTAAGGGCGACGTCATAGATTTACCTGAAGGAGCCACAATTATAGACTTCGCATACAACGTGCACTCAGATATTGGCAACCATGCAACAGGAGGAAAAATAAATGGTAAATTCGTGGCTCTTGATACTAAATTACACAATGGTGATATTTGTGAGGTTATTGTACAGAAAAGTGCTAAACCAAATTCTAAATGGTTAGAATTTGCTAAGACTGGAATTGCAAGAAATAGAATCCACAAATATTTGAAGACTCATTCTTTGGCGAAAAAGTTCGGAGACTTTCTTAAATAATTAAATTGAGAAATTCTTTAGGTTATAGAGATCTGTATCTTCTTCACTTTTCTTTATTTCGTCAGTTGATCTATCATCAAGTACTTCAACTTCTTCTTTTGACTCAATGGGTGCTTTTTCAACCGTACTTTCGTATTTTTCAAGCATTGAAAGATTTGATTTTTCGGTATTTGAAATAACATCCAAAATTGTTTTCAGATCATCATTTGAAAAGAAATCTATGGTGATATATCCACCAACTTCTTTTCTTTCGATATGTACGCGAGTACCAAGTGTTTCCTTTAATTTCCCTTCAATCTCCAAAGTCTCTGGATCTGCGATATATTCTTTGTTACGAACTTTGTCTTGGGCAATCCTGCGTGCGATTCGCTCCGCTTCTCGAACTGAAATTTTCTTGTAAACAATTTCTTTGAACAGTACATTCTGCTCTTCTGGTCTATCTGAGAGCATCATAAGTGGTCTAGTATGCCCTTCTGTTATCTGCCCAGCTGATAGAGCATTTAAAATCTCTTCAGGCAGTTGTAGGAGTCTTAGAGTATTTGATACATATTCACGACTCTTTCCTACTTTCGCACCAATTTGTCCATGTGTGTATTTAAATTCATCCACAAAACGCAGAAATGCTCGCGCACGCTCCACTGCATTTAGATCTTCGCGTTGTAAGTTCTCTATAATAGCAAGCTCTAATTTCATCAGAGAATCATCTCCTACACGTATAATTGCTGGGATTTGTGATAGTCCAGCGAGTTTTGATGCTCTTAAACGTCGCTCTCCTGCAATGAGTTCGTACTCCGTCTGAATTCCATCCTCTTTCTCTACCTCTATTCGCGACACAGTGAGAGGTTGGAGTAGGCCATATTGTCGAATTGAATCTGCAAGATCGCGAAGTGGACCTTCATCAAATTCGCGACGAGGTTGATAAGGGTTTGGCTTGATTTTATCGATATCAATTAGGAAAATTGAGTTAGTATACATTTCTGACATAGTGCCATTCTATCACTATTTTTTTATAAATAAAATTGATTTTTCTCAGTATTTAAGTAGAATTGACCTATTGCTTTAGTAAGCAAATGGAAATGCCCAGATGGCGGAATTGGTAGACGCAAAGGACTCAAAATCCTTCGATGGCAACATCATGAGAGTTCGATTCTCTCTCTGGGCACCAGAATAAAGTCTAGCTATTTTGCTAGATTTTATTCTGGTCGAGAGAATCGA
Source organism: Minisyncoccota bacterium (assembly GCA_041907605.1). Classification (GTDB taxonomy): domain Bacteria; phylum Patescibacteriota; class Minisyncoccia; order Phycocordibacterales; family UBA9973; genus JAYRGZ01. The sequence continues at coordinate 8,049 of JAYRGZ010000010.1, forward strand.
AAGCCGGAGCACGACGGTGCGAGGCGGGGTCGCGAGAAAATTCAACAGAATTTTACTTGTGACCGATTCTCTCTAGTTATATAACAAAAATTCATGAACAAAATTCCACTGATTGTAATTGTCGGACCTACTTCATCAGGTAAAACAAGCGTATCAATAAAACTCGCTAAGTATTTTAGAAAAATCGGCATTACAGCTGAGATTATTTCTGCTGATTCCAGACAAGTATATAAAGGACTAGATCTTCTCTCAGGTAAAGTTACGAAGAAAGAAATGTCAGGAATTAGACATCACATGTTGGATGTCATAAATTTAAAGAAGACTTTCAGTGTGTCTGATTATCAAAAGCAAACTAAGAAAATAATCAAGGAAGTATATGGCCGTGGCCATATGCCAATACTTGTCGGCGGTACAGGATTTTATGTTGATGCAGTAGTGAACGATTTTGCATTACCCGAAGTTCCACCAGATTACAAACTTCGTGCTAAATATACTACAAAATCTGCGATAGCAAACTTTGTAGTATTAAAGAGACTTGATCCAGAAAGAGCTAAACATATTGATCCAAATAATAATGTTAGGATAATAAGAGCTATTGAGATTGCCAAAGCAATGGGTAAAGTTCCAAAAATAAAGAAATCTAACATCTATGACACTCTTTGGATTGGAATTGATCTTGAAGATAGAAAACTCAAAAACAATATTTCAAAGAGACTCCTTTCCAGACTGAAATCTGGGATGATTAGAGAAGCTAAAAAGCTTCATGATTCTGGTGTTAGTTATAAAAGATTGAAAACCTTGGGTCTTGAATGTAAATATTGTGCACTATACCTGGAGGGCAAAATCTCAAAATTTGAAATGATCTCAGAATTAGAAAAAGAAACCTGGCAATATGTAAAACGCCAACGTACTTGGTTTAAGAGAAATAAAGAGATTATTTGGTTAAAATAAATATGTACTATAAGATAACCTTACCATTATCAAAATATCCCTCAATCACTTCTACACTTTGATCTTCAAAATACTCAAAATTATTTTCTTGTTTTGATTTACTAAACAAAATTTGTGAGTATAAATTAGGAGCATTTTCTCCTCTCGATATTGTTATATGTGGATATTTATTTTTCGATTTAGGATTTTCTACCAATAAATCATCCCCGTATTCATCATACGCACGTCCAATAATTTTTATCTTAAATTTTTTACCTGTTTCAATTCCATCTAAATTACTAGGATTAAATTCAATAGTTGAATGATCACCAAAAACTTTACCATGTTTTGGAGGAAATCTTTTAAGTAAACCTTCTACATCTTTTACGAAAAGTGCTGTGTACATATATTTTTAAAAATCCAATATGCGGGCGATGAGGGAATCGGTTACGCATAATTTTCTGGTGAAAATTTGCGCTACCCCGTCTCGCGCCGTCGCGCTCCGACTTTCTCTTCCCTATACACCTCGACATGATATTCCACTCGGAGGCATAATCATATCATGCCTCCTTGCGGATCATGGCGGGCGATGAGGGAATCGAACCCCCGCCAGCGGTTTTGGAGACCGCTGTTCTACCACTAAACTAATCGCCCGAACAAACAATACTATAACAAAATAGCCCCGTTAGGGCTACTTTGCGACTTAGGAAAGTCTTATTTCTTCATTTCCTTATGAATAGTAGTTTTCTTGCACCATTTACAGTATTTCTTGAGCTCAATCTTCTTTGTAACGAGCTTCTTGTTTTTGCTCGAAAAGTAGTTGATACGCTTACAGTTACTGCAGGCAAGTTTGAATAATCGGTCTTGTGACATACCGGCTACTATACTACAGGAAATCCTTTAAATCAAGCTTATTTTATTACCCTCGGAATTAGAGGGTTTATTCGTGTGACCACTTCGTAGTTTATAGTATCAGCAAGCCGTGCAAATTCATCGGCTGTTATTTCTACGTTTTTATCTTTGCCAATCAGGGTAGCGATATCACCTTCTTCTACTTTTGAAACATTTGTGACATCGAGTACACACATATTCATCATCACACGTCCTATTATCGGTACTCGTACACCGTTTACTATTGCGAATCCCTTACTCGATAAACTACGTGGTACTCCGTCCCAATATCCTACCGGTAGAAGTGCTATCTTAGAATCTCTGGCTGTTTTATAAGTACAGTCATATGCAACAAAAGATCCTTTTGGAATTTTCTTAACCTCGCTTATTGTGACTTTCCATGACAGTACTGGTTTTAATTTGAATTTATCTCGGAAATTATATTTGATTTCATCTCCCGGCCACAGACCATATATCCCAATACCAAATCTTGATATATCAGTCTCCCCTATAATATTTTTTAATGCACCTGAAGTAGCAGAGGCATGGATTTTGGGTTTTTGGCCAATACTACCCAATTTCTTCTGCCAGAGTTTCAATTCATCAAATTGTTTCTTGGAATATTTATCAAATTCTTTACTTTCCATTCCTGAGAAATGAGTATACAGTCCTGCTATTTTAAAATTCTTTATATTTTTTAATATCGAAATAACTTTCTCCTGATCAGCCCAGACAAACCCCTGTCTACCAAGACCTGTATCTATCTTTATGTGTATTTGTGGTTTTTTACCTTTCCATTTAACCAAAGCCTCTAGCTGAGAAAATGTAGATACAGTTATATCTAACTTATTTTTTACTGCCTTTTCCCAGAAACTTATTGGAGTAGATCGAAGTATTAGTATTGGTTTTTTTGTATATTTACGGATAATCAACGCATCTGCTTCATCAAACACTGCAAACCAATTCATAGTTCTTTCGTTCTTTAGTATTGAGATAAATTCCTTTAACCCATGACCATAGGCATTTGCTTTCACTGCGGCCATAAATTCCGCTTTTTTAGAAATAGTGGAACTCAAGACTCTTATATTTGAAGTAAGATTATCCTTGTCTATTTCTATCCATGTTCTATTTTGATTATTCCTTACCATACTAATAGCCTTTGTTTTTTATAATGCTTTCTAAAAATTGAGTTGGGAAAAGTGGTTTTGGTTCAGCAAGTGCTTGATGATAAATCACTGTTGATGGAGTTAAACCTGGAAGTGTATTGATTTCAATTACTAAAACTTCTCCTGTTTTACAGTTAACAAATGCATCAATGCGAGAATATCCAGTAATACCAACACCTTTTGCCACAGCACCTATGCGCTGTTTGATCTTATCGAGTATTCTTTTACTTATTACATCTTCCGGAGGAGGTGTAATGTTTACTCCAGTACCACCTTGAAACTTTTCTTCTACAGAGAGAACCTCTCCTTCTGCAACTGTTAGGCTTGGGTTCATGACATTGATATCGATACCTTTTGATACAACACCAACAGTTACTTCCAACCAACCAGTACGTTTTACGTGATGCAAACGTACTCCATCGACAGTGATTTTATCAGTTTCTACAAAGTTTTCAAAAAGCAGTTCAGATACTTTTTTATGTGGCATATCAATTATTTCTTTTTGATTTTTGAATGTTCCTGCTGGTATAGTTGTAACTCCACGTTTTGCAAAAGAAACATATGAGGCTAGATCTTTCGCGTTGAACAATCTTACAATTCCTGAAGAACAACCATCTCCACGAGGTTTAACGATCAGTGTTTTTGATCCAAGGTTCAAACATAAACGTTTCCAAAGTACTACAGTGTTTTTTATCTTATTGATTTCAACTATTTGTTGCTTTGCAGTATAAACCCCATCAATGCGAAGATCTCTAATCTTCTCGCCTGTTATAAATTTATCCATACAGATGTGAGAAATCAAAGAGGATGGACCATTATAACGAACGCTTAATTTTTCTAGGAGTGCTTGTAGTGTGCCATCTTCGCCAGCCCCACCATGTAATCCAATAAAGACAAACGGGGATTTCTTAATAAAATTTTGGAGTGTTTGCATTTTTGGTAAGAAAAAAATTTCAGATGCGTCGCCTTTAATCAATCCAAGTTTTTTATGAATCCTTTTACGAAAGAATTTCAATTTATTTTCAATACGAGTAGCATTTTCCACTGTTGCAAGTATTTCTTCTACTGTATGGGAGAGAATACAAGAATATGGTAATTCCCACACGTTGTTTTTAAAATCAAGTATATATGGTTTCGGTTCATATATTTTTGATCCACGAAGTTTCAACCAAACATTAGTACCACTCATAAGTGATACCTGTCGTTCTGATGTTGAACCACCAAATATAACATTGACTAGTTTACGTTTGTGGGACGTCCTTCTTTGCTTTGGAAATGCAATACCGTAACGTACACAAGCAGTTCTTACAATATATCTAAGAATATCTCGATGTGAGAATCCAACACGTGCTCCTGATTGAAATAAGAAACTATTCTGCTCCATTCCAGAAATTGGATTAATATCGGAAAACCATATCTCACCAGAATCCAGTAACCATCCATCTAGTCGAGCAAAATCTCGCATGCCAACAAGTTTAAATATCCTCTCTGCTTGTTTTTGTATTTCTACAACAATTTCATCAGAAAATCGTGGTGGTTGGTGATATGTTGTACCATGAGTTGGTAAATACTTTTTCCGGAAATCGAAAACAGCGTTATCTTTATATGAAATCTCAATTTCAATTGGTACAAGTGACACTGGATTCTGCTTCTGATTACCAACTACAATAACAGTAAATTCACGACCTTTTGCAAAAGGTTCGATAACTACTTTAGTATCAATTCCTTTTTTAAATATATTTTGCGCAGATGCATGCACATCATTACTTGTATAAGCTACACACACACCTATGGAAGAACCTCCTGTTGCAGGTTTTACAATAGCTTTCTTAATATCATATTTTTTAAAAAAATCAGAGACAACATTTTTTTTATACTTCTTACTGAGTTGCAACGAGGGTAAAGTAAATAAGCCATTTTTGTTTAGAAATGTATTTGCATCAAATTTGTTGTATGCAATTTTACATGCAGATGACGGCGAGGCAATAAATGGTATATTATTTTTTTCAAATAGTTCTTGAATTTCACCATCCTCACCCATTAATCCATGCATGACAGGAAAAGCAATGTCACACTTCTTTAACTCACGAATAAACAATTCCTGCGAAAGTGATTCAGCATTTTTCTTCAGTTTAAAATCAAAATCCGAAGGTGTGTTGGAATAAAGCTGAGATTTAGAAATTTTATATGTCTTCCTGTTCGGATCAAAATAAAATGGAACAATTTCAATAGTTTCATCTTGTAAGTGGTCGAGTACGCTACGAGCAGAATTAAGTGATATTCCTCGTTCCAAAGAAGGACCACCACAAATGAGAGCAACTGAAAATTTCTTTCTATTTTTTGACATAATTTAATCCTCAAAAACCAAAATTGTCTTCTCTTTAGGTACTAACTTTGAATATTTACCTAAGAAACGTGTAGCTCTCACAGTACGATCATCAATCCAGTGATAATTTCCACCACGTGGTTTACCAAAAATAATTCCGTGGTATTTAAATCCATGATCTTTTAGCCAATTCTCTGTATATTCTCTGTGGGCTTCTATACGTGAAGTGAAAAAAGTTATTATATGGCCTTGATCATAGAGATTATTTATATATTCTTTTGCACCCTCTATCTCATATGCTGTTTTCATTCTTTCGGGTTCTTCGTTTGGAATATCTTCACAAATTGTACCGTCAATATCTATCAAATAGTTCTGAACACCATCAGGGAGCGACGGGCTCTTTTTCTTTCCACTTTCATCAAATAGTTCTTCAAATTTCATGTGTGCGCCGGGAAGGATTCGAACCTTCGTAGCCCGAGGGCGACAGATTTACAGTCTGTTGTAATTGACCACTCTACCACCGACGCGATTTTGCGACAAAGGTCGCAATCCTCACTGCATTCGGACCATTGCTTACGGTGGTAGCCCACCTTCACTTTGTTACGGATGAAAACTGAAGCAGTTCAGTTTTCATCCACCGACGCAGTATTACATCAGTTAATAAACTAGATGCGATAAAGGCATTATACAGAAAAATATCCATTAATCAATAACAAAAATCCCTCCGCCGGCTGGCGGATTAGCGGGATTTTTGTTAAGCATTTGCAGTAGGACCAACTTTAATATTACTCTTAACCCTTGATCTAGTTTTCTTAGCGTCAATCAATAATTCTCCATTTTTCATACTTACAAATACAGTATCCCCCTTACCTATTCCCTTACCGATGATAAACGATGCTACAGGATTTAAAATCTTTGACTGTATTACACGATTTAGTGGTCTTGCACCATAGTGTGGGTTATATCCTTCCTTTGCTAAATATACTAGTGCATCTTCATTTATTTCTAGCTCTATTCCTTTAGCAAGCAGTCTTTCTTTCACTACACCAACACGGATATTTACAATTTCTTTTATAACTTCAGGTGTGAGTATATCGAAGAGTATTATTTCATCTACACGATTTAAGAATTCTGGTCGGAAATGGTCTTTGAGATTCTCCATGACTTTATCTTTCATATTTGCATAGTCCTCAGTTGTAGTATTCTTTGTGAAGCCCATACCTTCCATTTTCTCAATAAACTGACTTCCGATATTTGAAGTCATTATGATTACAGTGTTTTTGAAATTCACAATTCTACCCTTACTATCTGTAAGCCGTCCATCATCTAGAACTTGAAGTAATACATTGAACACTTCTGGGTGAGCTTTTTCAATCTCATCAAATAGCACGACAGAATATGGTCGGTGTCGTATCGCTTCTGTAAGTTGTCCTGATTCATCGTATCCCACATAGCCTGGTGGAGAACCTAGGAGTTTAGAGACACTATGGCGCTCCATATATTCTGACATATCTACACGTATCAGTGCCTTATCATCATTGAACATAAACTGTGCGAGTGATTTCGTGAGTTCTGTTTTTCCTACTCCAGTAGGTCCTAAGAATATGAATGAGCCGATAGGACGATTTGGATCTGATATACCAGCACGTGAACGTCTGACAACATCAGCAATTTTCTTTATAGCTTCATTTTGTCCTACAACACGCTTATTTAATTCTTCTTCCATTCGCTCTAGCTTTGCTCTCTCCTCCTCAAGCATTTTCATGAGAGGTATCCCTGTCCATTTCGATACAATCTCGGCTATATCTTCTGCAGTGATTTCTTCTTTCAAGATTCTTCTAGATTTTTGAAGTTTCTTGAGTCTTGCAAGTTTTGTCTCCAAATCCTTTTGAAGTGCTGGAATTTTTCCATAGCGTATTTCCGCTGCACGTCCTAGATCTACTCGCATCTCAGCGTTCTCTGCTTCCAAGCGTAGTGAGTCTAATTCCTTCTTGATGCTTCTGATCTCAACCACAAGATTCTTCTCGTTGTGCCATTTGAGCTCAAGTTCTTTGGTTTTCTCTTGTAGATTTGCAATTTCACTTTCTATTTCTTTTACGCGAGATTTTACTTCTTTATTATCTTCTGCTTCTTTCTTCAATGCTTCTCTTTCAATTTCGAGACGCATAATTTTTCTGTGTGCGTCTTCAAGTAGTGCAGGCTTGTTCTCAAGTGCTATTCTCATAGCAGAAGATGCTTCGTCAATTAGATCAACTGCTTTATCCGGTAGAAATCTATCTGTTATATAACGAGTAGACAAATTCACAGCAGCAACTATTGCATCATCTGTGATTCTCACACCATGATAAATTTCGTATTTTTCTTTTAGTCCTCTTAGAATTGATATTGCATCATCAACTGATGGCTCATCTACGAATACTGGCTGAAAACGACGAGCGAGTGCAGGATCCTTCTCAATGTGTTTCTGATATTCCTTGAGCGTTGTAGCACCCACAGCACGGAGCTCTCCACGAGCAAGTGCAGGTTTGAGCATATTAGATGCGTCCAGTGACCCTTCAGATGCTCCAGCACCCACAAGAGTATGTATTTCATCTATAAACAGAATCACTTTACCCTCTGACTTCTCTACTTCTTTCATGATAGCTTTCAAACGTTCTTCAAATTCTCCCCTGAATTTTGTTCCGGCGATTAGAAGTCCTAGATCTAGTGACACGATTTCTTTGTCTTTGAGTGATTCAGACACATCACCTTTCGCAATACGATTTGCTAATCCCTCTACTACTGCAGTTTTACCTGTTCCAGCTTCACCAATTAGAATTGGATTATTCTTGGTACGCCTAGAAAGTATCTGCATGATTCTCATGGTTTCAGTATCGCGACCAATCACAGGATCTAATTTATCCTCCCGGGCAAGTTTAGTCAGATTACGAGTATATTTACCAATCATTCTAAATTTCTTTCCGCTTGTAACATCTGTTATATTTTGACTTCTGAATTCTTCAATAACTTTTAGTATTTGTTCCTTGGTTATTCGAAAACGAGACAAAATTTCTTTTGCTTCTGATTGCACTTCTAGTATTGATATAAAAAGGTGTTCCGTAGAAACAAACTCATCCTTCATGTATTGTGCAACTTTGCTAGATTGCTCTATCACCTGAGCTAGGTCGGGAGTAAGATATATTTGATACGATGCAGAAAGAGTCCGTCCAGTCTCTGGTGCTTCGATTGCTTCAAGTATTGAGTCTGTAAGTAGCGTAGTATCAACTTCCAATCTATCTAAAATTGAAATGACCATAGACTCCTCTTGGAGAACGAGTCCAGCAAGTAGGTGCACTGAATTAACGTGGTTTTGACCACGCTCGATTGCGAGTTCGTGTGACTTTCTTATCGCTTCTTTGGCTTTTGTTGTGAAATGATTAAATGGAGGCATATATCTATATTATACACGTAGTTATAGCGTGTTGATAAATTATAAGATTCGCGCTATGGATGTCAAACTATTGCAAACTGCCTATTGTTTCTGTAGGTATAACATTATAAGAGTCACCATTCGTTCCTACAAAACCTACAATCTCAGCATCCGTATTTAAAATTGGGGAACCCATATATTTGTTTGATAGTACACTACTAATAGTAACGGTTGAACTTGTATTTTCGTTACCTGATACTGTACCCGTGACAATTCCTGGAGCAACAGATTCTGGATCATTTGTTATTGCTAATACTGTTTGTCCTACTTTTAATTTTGTCGTATCAGAATAATTTACATAAGACACTTTCTTCTGTATACCGGACTCGTCCTTTGGAAGATCTAATTTCATCAGCGTTAGGGCATCTTTTGTAGAGGTAAATACAATTTTGTAATTACCAGTATCTGTCTTTGCCACAAAACTACCTTCTTTTGATACCAAATCTGAATTTACAATTACTTTTCCATCTTCTGAAATTGTTGTTCCAATTCCAATAAATTTTGTATCATCTATCTCTTCTGGCTTATCACCTGCATAAATTCGAACGAGTGCTTTAGTACCGCGATTAAATGCTTCTACGACTAAATCCTCTTCTTTTATGATCACAGTATCTACTTTTGTATTACCACTCTCAGAAGGTACAACTTTCTCTATGGTCCTCTCAACTACTCTATTTATAGTTCTCGAAATTGGAGCTGGTGCTTGATCGAGGAGTGTGACAGTCACAATGCCTGTGGCAATCGATGTGACGAAACTCACAAGCAGAGTGAGTAAAATCATTTGAGAATTGTTTAAGTCCTTAATATCCATATACCAATATTACCATGACAGACTACTTGTCGGAAAGAATCTTGATTGTATTTTTAAGTTCCCTCAATAAAGTATCAATATTTGTTTTTGTTGTACTCCTGCCCATACTCACTCTGATACTTCCTATTTCTCCTAAAATGTTTTCATCTTTTCCAATTGCTTTCAATACATGCGACACTTCCTCGTCTGTACTTTTACATGCACTGCGTAACCCAACCGAAATTCCTCTACTATCAAGATATAGAACAATCACTTCGCTACGAAATTGTGGCAGAGTGAAATTAACAATATTGGGTAGTGTATTTTCCAAACTATTATTTATAACAACTTCTGTTCCAAGACTTTTCAATTTTGCAATAAAATACTTTTTCAGTGCAAGAAGCCTTTTTGATTCTCTACCCTTCAACTTTTCGGAAATCTCTAGTGCGCGAGTAAATCCTAAGATCAGTGGAACATTTTCTGTACCCGCTCTGATACCAAATTCTTGATTACCTCCCAAATAAAGTGGTACTAGCTTTATTCCCTGCTTTATAAAGAGTGCACCCACACCTTTTGGACCATAAATCTTACTCGATGATAGCGTCATTAAATCTATACCCAGTGGATCAACTTTGTGGTCTAGATAGTTAGGTGCTTGGCTTGCGTCAGTATGAAATACTGGATAATTAGAATTCGGATTGTTATGGCGTTTGTAATGTCTAATTTCTTTGGCGATTTCTCTGATAGGTTCGATAGTGCCTATTTCGTTATTGGCATAATGTACAGAAACAAATGCAGTATGGGAATTAATTTTATCTCTCAAATCTTTTGAATTAATAAGCCCAGTACTATCCACTGGTAAAATAGTAAGATCAATCTCTCCATCTACATAAAGTGATGAGGCAAGATCATATATGGCACTATGTTCAATTGCGCTCACAATTACGTGCGGTTTTATTTTAAATTCTTTTTTGTACTGATTTATGACACCAAGTAAGGCTAGCGTATCAGCCTCAGTTGCACCTCCAGTAAATATAATGTGCTTAGATCTCGTACCAAGTATTTCGGAAACTTTAGATCTACATCTTTCAAGTATTTTTTTTGCTTCCACTCCTTCTTTTGATATAGAACTTGGATTACCAAAATATTCTAAAAATGCCTGACTCATGAGTTTGGCAACACTGCGATCAATTGGTGTACTAGCTGCGTGATCTAGATATATTCTCTTTGTATTTTTCTTATTAATCATAAATAGAAGTAAATTGCAAAAAAACCTTTATTATTATATACTTTTTGTCTATATGGATACAAACACTATCATTTTATACGCGCTTTGCGCAATAGTCCTCGTACTCGTAGTCATGCTTATACAAATGCACTTGAGACTACAAAAATTCTTTCGGGGGAAAGATGCCAAGACTCTTGAAGATACACTTCGATCTATATCAAATGATGTGAATAAATCTCTTGAAGCGCAATCTCGTATTCGTGAGCATATAGGTATAGTAAATACAAAACTTGCAGGAACAATAAGGAATGTAGAGACGTTACGCTACAATCCCTTTGCTGATTCTGGAAGTAACCAAAGTTTCTCAACTGCATTTCTAAATGACAAGGGTGACGGTGTAGTGATATCTAGTCTTTACTCACGTGAGAGAGTTAGTATTTATGCAAAGCCAATTGTAGGTGGAAAATCAGAATACGAATTAACAGAGGAAGAAGAGAGTGTGATAAGTAAATCAAAATAATGGTAAATAAGGAATCAAAAGAGAATAAGATTGAGCGTCCTCCCGTGGTTGTTGTCATGGGTCACATTGACCATGGTAAATCAACTCTTCTTGATTACATCCGTAAGAGTAACATCGTAGACAAAGAAGCTGGTGGTATCACACAACACCTTAGTGCATATGAAGTAATTCATCGTGACGAGGATGGAACAAATAAAAAAATAACATTCTTAGATACCCCAGGACATGAGGCCTTTTCTAAAATGCGTGAGCGTGGAGCAACGATTGCTGACATTGCCATACTTGTAGTATCAGCAGAGGATAGTGTGAAAGCCCAAACACTAGAAGCATGGAACACAATCGTGGAAAACAATGTGCCATATATCGTTGCTATAAATAAAATTGATAAACCTGGTGCAAATGTAGAGAAGACTAAAATGGATTTAGCAGAGAAAGGAATTTATTTGGAAGGATTTGGAGGAGATGTACCATATGCTGAAATATCTGCAAAAGTTGGTACTAATATCTCTCATCTTCTTGATCTCATACTTCTTGTCGCGCAATTAAATGAATTTACAACCAATCCGAGTCTTCCTGCTACTGGTATTATCATTGAATCAAGTCTGGACCCAAAACGTGGAATGTCTGGAACAATTATCATAAAAGACGGAACACTAAAGAAAGGAATGTTTGTGGTGGTTGAAGATAGTTTTGTCACAACACGTATAATGGAAAATTTCTTGGGTAAAAGTATTGATGAAGCCTCTGCATGCTCCCCTGTCAGACTTCTTGGATTTGATAGAGAACCTCGCATTGGTGCATTTTTCTCATGTGTATCATCAAAGAAAGAAGCATTATCTCTAATTGAAAACTTCAATGAAACTAAGAAAAAAGAAACAAGTGCTGGAGATGCACCGACAGACTCTGTAGAGACACGAGTTATACCAATAATAATCCGCACGGATGTAGCAGGTACCGGAGAGGCAGTAGTGAAGGAAATTAAAAAACTTGAATTAGACAATGTAAAATTCAAAATCCTTTCAGCTGGTGTGGGATCAATATCTGAGGGTGACATTCGTACAGCAAGTGCTGACAAAAATACTATTATAATCGGTTTCAATAGCGAGATGGATCCAAGAGCACGTGACTTAAATGAAAAGGAAGGATTACTAGTAATGACATTTAGTATTATTTATAAAATTTCTGATTTTTTGAAGGAAGAAATTGAAAAGAGAAGACCACGGGTAGAGATTGCAGAAACCACAGGTAAAGCAAAAATTATAAAAGTATTTAGCGCAACAAAAGACAAACAAGTTATCGGAGGAAAAGTGATAGAAGGAATGCTTCTCGCTGACACTACAGTAAAAATTATTCGCCGGGAATTTGAAATAGGTCAGGGCAAAATAGTAGAACTACAGCAGAACAAATTAAAATCCAAGAGTGTGAATGAAGGTGATGAATTTGGTATGCAAATTGAATCAAAAACAGAGATAGCGGCGGGTGACGTCATTGAAGCTTACAAAATGGTAGTTAAATAATATGTCTATCCGTGATGAAAAAATGAAAGAGGTTATCACACGTTCCGCAGCACAATTCTTCGAACGTGAGAGCAATCGTGATGCGATGATTACAGTGACCAACGTAACGCTTTCACCTGACTTCAAATACGCGAAGATTTTCCTATCAATATTTCCTAATGATAAAGAAAAGGCAGTAATGGATTTCGCTATGCGCATGCGTAGTGAACTGCATGATTATATAAAGGAACATGTGCGTTCACGCGTGGCACCCCATATAGAAGTAGCACTTGATTTAGGAGAAAAGAATAGACAAATTATTGAGGGTCTTTCGATAAAGTAGCAAATATCGAAAATTTATGGTAAAAATTACTTTGTATTTCTAAATTTGAAATATTAGGCCTAGTCGCCATAGTGGCATGAGCGGAGCGAACTAGAATAGACAAGAGTCTGCGCTAAATCATACAGTAGGAAAAATTTAGGAAAATAGTATTATAAGGCCTAGTCGCCAAGTGGTAAGGCAAGAGTCTGCAAAACTCTTATACGGCGGTTCAATTCCGCCCTAGGCCTCTAGGCTAGTGTAAGTGAACTGCTTCACTTACTTGGCGGGATTGAAAGACTTTTCCGTACGGTGGGTGGAAAAGTACCTGGTGATGTAATCACCGATTCCGCCCTAGGCCTCCCCACCAATATTGATTATGCCCGGGTGACGGAATTGGTAGACGTAGAGGACTTAAAATCCTCAGACAGCAATGTCGTGTGGGTTCGATTCCCACCCCGGGCACAAAGTAAGTGAACTGCTTCACTTACGGCGGTGGGATCGAAAGGATTTTCCTTACGATCTACCGAAGGTAGAAGAGTGGAAAATCACCTGCCGATGTAGTCGGCGATTCCCACCCCGGGCACAATACAAGTAAGCAACCTTACTTGTATAAGTGGAATCGAAAGCCGGAGGCAGACGTGCCGAGGCGGGGTCGAGAACTTTTTCAGTAGAAAAAGATTCGTGACCGATTCCCACCCCGGGCACAGAGCAAGTAAGTAATCTTATTTGCGTGGTGGAAAAATTAAATAACATGGGCAAGTGGCGGAATTGGTATACGCGTTAGTCTTAGGAACTAATGTCGCAAGACTTGAGGGTTCGAGTCCCTCCTTGCCCACAACAATATAAAATAATTTATCATAAATTTATGATTTACTTGATAGGTGGAGCACCCAGGATTGGTAAAACTACATTATCCAAAATAATACTTGAAAGGAATAAGATTCCTTATATGCCAACAGACCTTATAAGGGGTGCGTTATATAAATTTTTAAATAAGGATTTGGGTAAATGGCAAGATAGACCCGAATTTTTCTTCCCATATTTGGCAGATTTTATTAGAAGAATAGACAAGGAATACAAACACGATTATGTTATAGAAGGAGACATATTTCTTCCTGAACAGATCGCTTCTTTAGAACAATCCAAGATAAAATGTGTTTTTTTAGGTTCAAGTAATATTACTCTTGATCA
>JAYRGZ010000011.1:0-1935 GCA_041907605.1 Minisyncoccota bacterium
TGATGAAATCAGTCAAAGACATCTTTGTACTCGTACCAATGTAGATAGTAGACATTTTATTTTCCTCACAATCAAGTAAAACCACTTCGTTTCAACAGCTTGAATTGTAAAACATCCTTATTTTACTAGCAAGCTTTATTTAACATTTTACTTACCGATGCTGTTTTTGCCTAGCAATCGGCTGTCCACAACAAGGGCAAACCGGACGAGGTTCAATCTTCTCTTGTCCCAACTCGATTTTCCTCAATCTCCTTGAAATCGTCGATTGGTGAACCCCAAACTCCTGGGACGCTTTATACTGCGTCATCTGTCCAGACAGCACTGCTTGCACTGCCAAGTCAATATTCGGATTCATCTAAGTTTCTCCTTTCAATCTTTAGTATGGTCTGGTAGTAAATCCAGAAAAATAGCTCCAAAATCCTACAGTCTCCAAATCCTCATCATAATAAGGATTTACCCCACTTTTTCCTTTGATAATTTGAGTCTCAAATCCCTTTGACTTGCTGTAATTAACAGCATCCTCAACAGTGTCAAACTCAATCTCGGAATAGTATCCAAGATTAAGAAAATACGCGAAATACTTAACCATTTTCAATCTCCTTCTTAAACCGAATTTTGACATTAGAACGCTGAGAACGAGCCTCAATCTTAATCCAACGGTGATTGTCCCACCGTCGCACCTTTCCGCCGTGCTTAGTACGGCTGCCCATACCATGCTCATGAATGTATCTCATTTTCGATCTCCATCACGTTGACGACTAAGTTATAGTAAAACATCCTTGTTTTGTTAGCAAGCTTTATTTAAAACATTTATAAGGAATATTCAATTCGTGAGATTCCAGCTTCTTTAATAGCGAGAGCGCAGATAGGACAAGGTGCTGCTAATCCAGTATTTCCAGTTTTAACATTTGTTCTTGTTATACTGATCTTATAAGGTTCAGAATTTGGAAAATTCTTAAATGCACGAATAATGGCTTGAATTTCTGCATGAAGAAAAATCCTCAAAGGTTGGTTCACAATTTTTCCATAGTGTGCTTGCAGAGGATGTGTTTTTGAATAAGAGTTTTCACCCTCGCCCAATTTCTTTCCGCGCTTATCATATATTATAGCTGTTACTTTATAACGAGAAGTGCTCATGTTTTTATAGCATTTATTGTTGAATACTTGTATTATAACCATGTCGAAAGTGAAACGCAGCAACGCAGTGAGGAAAATAAAATGTGGGATTCAACACTAAATCAAGAAAATGTGTTTTCCGATGAAGAGAGGATTAAAATCATCGAAGCCTTGGAAATAATGCACCGGGTTTGTAAAAAAGGAGAAGTGCTCGGTAGTCCTGAAATGGTTAACACTTATTTGAGATTGAAAATTGGTCCGGAAACAAAGGAGCATTTTGGAGTCATTTTCTTGGATACCAAAGGAGCGGTTATTGCAGATGAGATTATGTCTACCGGAACGATAGATTGCGCCTCAGTCTTTCCAAGAGAAATCCTCAAAGCAGCTATCTTGAAAAATGCGGCCAGTCTGATTCTTTACCACAACCATCCGTCTGGAAATTTGGAGCCTTCTCAAGCTGATAAAAATATCACACAATCTATAATTGGTGCTTGTAGTTACTGTGAAATTAAGGTATTGGACCATATAATCGTGTCTTATGCTGGCTTCTACAGTTTCGCAGCCCATGCGTTGATATAGGAAAAAAATATGGAATACAAAAATTGTTCAGTAAAAGAATTTCTAAATCAAGTAAAGAAACATGAGCTTAAAATTCTTAGAGATGAGGGATTGTATCGACATATTAGATTAGCTGCACCTGAAACACTTAATGCGTATTTTGATATTATCACCTGGCCTGGACATCTTTGTTTTACAGGAGACATGGGTACCTACGTTTTTAAGCGTTTGGAAGATATGTTCTTGTTTTTTAGAACGGAA
>JAYRGZ010000012.1:0-4659 GCA_041907605.1 Minisyncoccota bacterium
GATGGGGTTTTTGAATTGTGTAATGCTATAATAATATCCATAGATGCTCGTAAAGGAAGATCAACTTAAAAAATTTATTTTAGATTCTGGTCTTGTATCAAAGACTGATTTTGCTAATGCCGAAAAGAAAGTCAAAAGTGACGGCGGTACTCTAAAAGATGCATTAATTAGCGCGGGTAAAATTAATGAAACTGATTTTAGACGTATAGAAGCATATGTGCTTGGAATATCTTTTGTCTCACTTCTAGGAGAAAAGATAAATTACGAAGTCCTATCTCTTATCCCAGAACCGATTGCGAAAAATCACAATATTATTGCCTATAAAAAGAAGGGCAATGAATTAGAAGTGGCAATGTTAGATACCGATGATCTTCCAACAATTGACTTCATAAAAAAGAAAAGTGGCCTGAAAATTCTCCCTCGTCTTACCGATGTGGCTTCAATTAAAGCTGCACTTGCTCAATATAAAAAGAGTCTGAAGGCTGATTTCGATGACATAATCCAGAAAGAAACAGCATCACTGAAGATGGTGGCAGATGATAATGAAGGAGAGCCAGACGAAGGAAAACTCAAGGAGATGGCGGAAGATTTACCGATTGTGAAAATTGTAGATACTCTCATCTCTCATGCAATTTTACAAAACACGTCCGATATCCATATTGAACCAGGTGAGGAATCACTAGTTGTGCGCTACAGAATTGATGGAATATTGCATGATGCCATGGTTTTACCAAAAGATTCTGCTCCGGGAATTACAGCGCGTATAAAAGTGTTGTCCAATTTGAAATTGGACGAGAAAAGATTACCCCAAGACGGACGTTTCAAAATTACAAATGATGATCAGCGTGTATCGTTTCGTGTCTCAACTCTACCAACTTACTTCGGAGAAAAAATTGTTATTCGTATCTTGAAGGAAAATAGTAAAGGATTTACTCTTGAGGGTCTGGGATTCCACGGTGATGCTCTTGAAGAAATTCATGCTGGTATGAAACAACGCGCAGGAATGCTTCTGGCTGCTGGACCGACTGGATCAGGTAAGACCACGACGCTCTACACAATGCTTGATTTACTAAATACTCCAGAGGTGAACATTTCCACTGTAGAAGACCCTATCGAGTATCAGATGCCGCGAGTTAATCAAACACAAGTAAAATCAGAAATTGGTATGACATTTGCAAACGGCCTGCGATCACTTCTTCGACAAGACCCCGATATAATAATGGTAGGTGAGATCCGAGACGGGGAGACCGCCTCACTCGCGGTAAACGCATCTCTTACTGGACACTTGGTGCTTTCAACAATCCATACGAATTCTGCAGCGGGAGCAATACCTAGACTAGTAGATATGGGAGTGGAGCCGTTTTTAATTGTATCAACTGTTAAAGTGGTTATTGCACAACGTTTAGTGAGACGTCTCACTACCATAAAAGAAAAATACTTTTTATCAGATTCGGAACTGAAAGCACTCGGAAAAATTATTGATCTTGATCGTACACTTGGATTTTTGAAGAAAGAAAAGATAGTTGGAGAAGATGCAACCTGGGATAAAATTCCATTTTACAAACCAAAGAAAAGTGAAGAATCTGAAGATGGGTATAAGGGGCGTGTAGGAATTCACGAAGCATTTAAGATCACACCCACAATCAAAGAATTGATTTTAAAGTCAGCGTCGTCTGATGATTTAGAAAAGCAGGCACGTGCAGAAGGTATGATGACAATGATAGAGGATGGAATATTTCAAGCAGTCCAAGGGTATACAACGACAGAGGAGGTTTTGCGTGTTGTTTCGGAGTAGGTGTAGCGTTTTCCAAAACTAAAATTTTCAAACCCATATAAATTTTGCAAAATTTTATTCTGGCTCGGATCGTCATCCTGCGCGCGGTTTGAAAAGTTTAGTTCCGGAAAAGTTAGTTTGTTTATGGGGTGGGGAGAGTAGTCTGATATGTTTGTTTAGTATAAAGAATTTCTTTAATTCACGAATGAAATTTCAATATAAATCAAAATCAAAGACTGGAGAAACAATAGAGGGTGTTATAGAAGCACCAGATAAATTTGCTGCGGCAAAACAACTTCGAGATCAGGGTGAGATACCACTTACGATAAAGGAAAAAGGTGCCGCAGCCGCATTTAATATCTCACTAGACGGAATATTTGGAGGAATAAAATTACACGAGAAAATTCTTTTTGCGAGAAATCTTTCTGGTATGCTTACGGCAGGACTATCACTATATCGTGCTATTGAAGTTCTGCGTAAACAAGCGAAAAAACCAGAAATGATAAAGGTCTTGGACACATTGCTTAAGGAAATCGATGCTGGTGGCACACTTTCTTCTGGCATGCAGAAATTTCCAAAAGTATTTTCTAATCTATTTGTTTTTATGGTTAAAGCCGGTGAAGAATCTGGGGGTTTACCGGCTAACCTAAAAGAAGTTGCTGGTCATTTGGAGAAAGCCTACAACCTGACAAAGAAAATAAAAGGAGCACTTACATATCCGCTTATTATTTTATCTGCTATTGGATTGGTAGGAGTGCTTATGATGATATTCGTGGTACCAACTCTTATCAAAACTTTTCAAGAAGTAGGAGCAGATCTCCCAGCTAGTACAAAACTTATTATTGGGTTAAGTAATTTCTTAAGCCACCATACAATTTTATTTGTGCTATGTGTCTTGGCTTTTGGGGTTGGGATATATTTCATATTTAAAATAAAAAAAGTTAGTGAGGTATTTGATAGTGTAATATTGAAACTACCGGTTATTGGAGTTATAGCAAAAGAAATGAATTCTGCTCGTACCACGAGAACTCTGGGATCACTCCTATCCTCAGGCGTAGATATTTCACGTGCCATAACAATTACTAGAGACGTAGTACAGAGTCATCCGTATAAGTTGTTGCTTGAAGAGGCGAGACTTAAAGTAGAAAAGGGAGCACCGCTTTCAAGCATCATAAAAGGTAACACTAATTTATATCCAGTCATGGTTGGAGAGATGATGGAAGTAGGAGAAGAAACAGGAAAATTAACAGATATGCTCCATGATATTGCTACTTTTTATGAAGATGAAGTTGATTCAAAGACCAAAGATCTATCTACCGTAATAGAACCAATGCTCATGATATTTATAGGTGCTGCTGTAGGATTTTTCGCTATATCTATGATTTCACCAATGTACTCACTAGTTGATAATATTAAGTAACATGAAATTAAAAGTACAATCAGGTTTTACAGCAATAGAAATTTTAGTAGTAGTAATTATAGGAGTACTTATCGCCACTACATTTATTGGATCACTTTCGAATTTTTTAACTGCACAAGTTGTACGTAATACTACTGAGGATGTTTTGGGTCTAATTCAGGAGGCAAGAACAAAAACAATAGCATCGGAAAATTCAAGTCAGTATGGGATACATTTTCAATCAGATAAGGCCGTACTTTTTGTTGGTTCAACATACACAGCAGGTGCAAGTACAAATAAAGAAATTGTTTTTGATACAAGGGTTTATGCATCATCTATTAGCCTGCAAGGAGGCGGAAGTGATTTATTGTTTAATCGATTAACCGGTGATACGGGTACGTATGGTACAATTGTCATACGACTTGTTTCATCCACGACAGGACAGAAAACAATAACTATTTCACAAACAGGAGTTTCAAGTAGTTCATAATATGTATTTTTTAAAAAACAATAAAAAATCAGGCTTTGCACTCGTAGAAATTTTGGTCGCTTGTACCATAATATCAGTTGCTTTGATTGCATTAATTACATCTGTCCAAGCTGCGACAGAATTATCCCGACGATCAGTTGAAAATATTCAAGCAGGTTTTCTACTAGAGGAAGGTGCAGAGGTAACTAAAATAATAAGAGATAACGGATGGAGTGGAATTTCTTCTCTTACGATAGGAACAACTTATTATCCAAGTTTTTCTTCAAACGTTTGGTCACTTTCTACAACTCCAAATACTGTTGGGGCTTTCACTCGTACTATAGTACTAGACAATGTATATAGAGATATTAATGATGATATTGCAAGTTCAGGGACATTAGATACTGGAATGCGGAAAATTACAGAGACAATTACATGGAACAATGAGAAAGGCGTTCAGACAAAGACGCTAACATTTTATATTGGGGACCTTTTTAGCTAATTATGAAAAAATTCTCTTACAAAAAAGGAAACACACTAATTGAAATGCTAGTTTATATTTCAATATTTGCAGTTTTGTCTATTACAATCGTTAATGTCCTGGTGACTATGATGAAGTCGTTTTCTGAAGTACAGGCCTATCGCGATCTAGCAGAAGCCAGTACCGTATCACTTGAACGTATCACAAGAGAAATAAAAGGAGCAACATCGGTGGATGTAGCTAATTCAACTTTCAATGTAAGTCCTGGAGTTTTGCAACTCAACACTACAGATTCAGGAGGCACAGCAAAAACTGTAAAATTTGATATATCTAGTAATCAACTCCGCCTCACCGAGAACGGTACAGTTACTGGAAATATTGTGGGAGGAAATATGTCCGTCACGAGTTTGATATTTAGAAATATAACAACAAGTAAAGGTACTGCAATAAGAATTGAAATGACAATGCAAAATACAAGAGGAAGAACAATAAGTAAGAATTTTTATTCCACTGCAATAATAAAAGGAGCATATTAA
>JAYRGZ010000013.1:0-4649 GCA_041907605.1 Minisyncoccota bacterium
AGAGAAATGGTCGCGGAAGTCATAGCACACGAGTTAGCCCATCAATGGTTTGGAAATCTGGTAACAATGGAGTGGTGGACTCATTTGTGGTTAAACGAAGGATTTGCTTCATATATTCCATATATTGCTCTCACACACATGTTTCCATCATGGAACATGTGGGAGCGATTTGCGACTGACACTCAAGCGTTTGCGTTATCACTTGATGCCCTAGAGAATACTCATCCAATTGAAGTTGACGTGCATGATCCAAATGAGATAGGTGAGATTTTTGATGCAGTGTCGTATAGCAAAGGAGCCTCAGTTATAAGAATGCTCGCGGATTATATAGGCGAGAAAAACTTCCGAGATGGACTACGGCATTATTTAAAAAAGCATAGTTACAAAAATGCCCACACAATACATCTTTGGGATTCATTTGAAAAAGTTTCAGGATTACCTGTGAAAAATATGATGAGTATTTGGACAAAGAAACCAGGTTATCCAGTTGTGTCATTAACAGAGAAAAATAATAAATTTACATTTTCGCAGAAAAGATTTTTCAGTAGCAGTATAAGTGCGAAAAAATCAAAAGATAAAACACTTTGGCCTATACCACTTAGAGTCTTATATCCAAGGGGTATCAAAGATTTTGGATTAATTACTAAGAAGAAAGATATGGAAATCCTTAAGAAAGAAGAATGGTATAAAATAAATCCAAAAGATTCTTCCTTGATTCGAGTTTCATACAGTCGTGATTTATTAAAATTACTCAAAAAACCGATAAAAGACGGACGTCTGAGCTCAGTAGAACGTCTATCAATAATACGTGATTTGTTCTCTCTTACTGAAGCTGGTATTGTCCATATTACCGATCTCCTTGATACTCTATCGTCCTATAAAAATGAGACAGAATACATCGTATGGGTAGAAATAATTTCTGGACTTCGAACCATAAATAATTTACTCACTAACTCAAAATATCAGGAGAAGTTTCAAGAATTTTCTAGAGATCTTCTGGAGAACATTACTAATAAGGTTGGATGGGACAAGAGAACAGGGGATTCACATTCTGACACACTACTGCGCCCCCTTGTGCTCGGTAGCGCATCTTTATTTGGACATAGAGATACAATTCGTATTGCGGAGAAGTATTTTGCTAATCGCAAAAAGTTGCCAATCGATGCAGATCTAAGAGGAGTGGTGTATGGATCTATTGCACGAAATGGGGATGATAAAGAATACAAAATACTACTTGGAATGTACCGCAGTGAAAAATTACACGAAGAGAAAAATCGAATTCTCTCAGCGCTCGGTCAATTTAAAAATAAAAAATTACTTATTGAAACACTTAATCTAATTATGTCACATGAAGTTAGAATGCAAGATCGCAATAGTGGTTTTGCAAGTGTCCTGATTAATTCTTCAGGTAGAGAGCTAGGATGGAAATATATAAAGAAAAACTGGAAGAAAATTGGAGAGTCATATGGTGACGGTAATCATTTACTCTCAAGACTAATAGGAGTATTGAACCGCAATACTAGCATGTCTGCCTACAAGGACATAAAGCAATTTTTCAAAACTCATAGTGCACCAGCAGCAGAGCGAACAATACTACAAACCCTTGAAAAGATTGAATCAAATAATGCTTGGTTTAAACGTGATGAAAAGAACATTGGTGCGTGGCTTTGTAAATAGCTGAAATAGTCACAAAGTTTATTTTCAAACGTTTGCATAACTGATTTAGGATTTTATATAATATTGCTTATCTAATTTAATAAAATACATATGCAAAAGGACATATTTGATTTTAATGTTTCTAGTATTAAAAATATTAAGTTCTCTAAAGATGATCTGAGATCTTTTCGTATTGCTCTTATAACATTTGTCTGTTTGTTACTAATTTTTTTCGGCATTGTATGGATAAATAGGGCTTCACTTTTTAAGTATTTTGCCACAGAGTATCTAAAATATGTTGAGACTGGTGGAACTAGCCAATTAAAAAATGGTGGAAATGGCGATACTGTACCATCAATTTTTACGCAGGAATCTTTTGTAATAGATGCAGTTAAGAAAACCAATCCAGCGGTTGTATCAATTGTCATTAGTAAAAATGTGCCGAAATATGAAACATATTACGATCCGAATGCTCAAATAAATCCATTTGGTGATTTGTTTGGAGGTCAGAATCCATTTGGACAATTTTTCCAGGTTCCTCAGTATCGTCAAAATGGCACAGAGAAAAAAGAAGTTGGCGGCGGTTCAGGATTTTTAGTATCTTCAAATGGTTTGATTGTTACAAATCGCCATGTAGTAGACGACAAAGATGCTGAGTATACTGTCTTTACCAATGACGGAAAAAAACATACAGCCAAAGTAATTGCACGAGATCAGGTTTTAGATATTGCTGTAATTCAAATAGATGGATCTGGTTATCCGTATTTGCAACTAGGAGATTCAGATTCTCTACAACTCGGACAATCTGTCATTGCAATTGGTAACGCACTTGGCGAATTTAGAAATACTGTTTCGGTTGGTGTAGTATCTGGATTATCTCGTAGCGTAGTAGCCGGGGACAATAGCGGACAATCTGAAACACTCGATCACGTCATACAAACTGATGCTGCTATTAATCCTGGAAATTCTGGTGGACCACTTCTAAATCTTTCAGGTAAGGTAATTGGTGTGAATGTTGCAATTGCGCAGGGATCACAAAACATTGGTTTCTCGCTACCTATCAATAGTATTAAGAGCGTAATTGAATCTGTGAAGGAGACCGGTAAGATTGTTCGTCCATATATTGGTATCAGATACACACAAGTAACTCCGGAGTTAAAAGATAAGAATAACTTGTCTGTTGATTATGGTGTACTTGTAAAAGCTGGAAGTGATACAAAAGAACTTGCAGTAATTCCAGGATCACCCGCAGATAAAGCAGGGATAGTTGAGAATGATATAATTTTGGAACTTGATGGCAAAAAACTTGATCAAGACACGAATTTCGCACTTATGATAAGGGAACACAAGGTTGGCGATAAAATAGAGCTTAAATTACTCTCAAAGGGCCAGGAGAAAACGGTTACTGTCACACTTGAGGCTGCACCACAATAGCAAAAAGGACTCCCGAAAAGGAGTCCTTTTTGCTATAATATGCGTGTATATGATACGTAAGGTTTCTATAAAGAAAAAAACTGTTACAAAAAACAGCAAAAAGCGTGTAGTAAAAAAGGGGAAAATTACAGAACATCTTTTATATAAGGAGGCTAAAAAACTTATCCACGGAGAAACAACAATCAAAGAACTCCAGAAAAAATATAAAGCAGAAACTTTCAAGAATATTCTTTCGCTCTCTGAAAACATAAAACCAGATGATCTAGATAAAGGCCTCATTCCTTCTCCCTATGAACAAAAAAATGATTCAATTCACAATAAATTGATTTCACTTATTCGTGATGAAATAGCATGGGAGGCAAGCCAACTGAATATTATTATGAGAGATTATTTTAATGATAATTTCTGGCTATGGAATAAAACAGTTGAATTACATAAAGACGAGAAAAAAGAGTTCCGATGTCTAATCAGTGTATTGCCAGCATTTTATGGTGAAGTTGTTAGATGTTTAGGTAAGGCATCAAAAATACTTGAACGAAGTAATATTCAATTTAAATTTTCACTTTCAAAAAATATTGTTGATCCACTTATGCCAACTATCGTAATTGGATATCTAGAGATTCCGAAGGAGACTCCCAAAGATCATCTAGTTGAATATCAGGCATTAATTGATTCTTTTTTAACCAAAATACCTAAACACGCACTAACCGAAATAAATTATCATCATCTAAATTAATTATATGAGTACATCTTCTGAAATTGAAAAAGAAATTGATGAATTAGAAAAGGAAGGCGATAGAATAAAACGTGAGCTCAAAGAATTAAACAAAAGACGTGATGATTTACGACAAGTATTGGAAAAAACAGAAATAGAATTCGAGAAAGCCGAAGACAACTACCGAGAATTAGAGAAAGAATTGGAGAAGAATGAGCACCTGCTTAAAAGAGCAGATGAGAAATTAAAAGAGTATGAGAAGAAATCAAAGTCCAAGTAGATCAAGTAATTTCCGTACATCTCTGCCATCAATTTTACTAAATTTGTTAGGTTTTAGATTTCCTAATTTTATTCCAAGTATTCTAATTCGTTTTAGTTTTGTGACCTTGTATCCTAATGCCTCACACATACGTCGTATTTGACGCTTTTTTCCTTCTTTAATTATTATAGAAAAAATATTTGAATCAATTCTTCTAGCCTTAGCTGGTTTAGTTTTATAGGGTCCTTGTTCAAGTTTTATGACAACACCCGAAGACATTGATTTTATAAATCTATCTGAGAGTGATTTATCAACAGATACCTCATATTCTTTCTCGTGATCATATTTTGGATTTAGTAATCTGTCTGTAATCCTCCCATCATTTGTAAGTAGTATGAGTCCCTCAGAATCCTTGTCCAGTCTTCCAATTGGAAATACTCCCTTAGGTAACTTTGCGTACTTTTCGATAGAGATTTCTCCTTTTTGTGGAGTACTAGTTACTATTCCAACTGGTTTATTGTAAGAGTAGTACAAGTAGGATTTTTCCAATTGCTTTACTACCACCGTATCATTTTTTTGTACTAT
>JAYRGZ010000014.1:0-84058 GCA_041907605.1 Minisyncoccota bacterium
ATCATTTCAGAAAAAATCTAGCAAACTGCTTTGGATTTTAGCTGTATTATGTGTGGGTATTTTGTTTTTTTCCTTTTCATTACTATTTAGCGGTGCAAAAGTAAAAATTACTCCCAAACATGATGAGGTAGAAGTGAATGATGTCTTTGAGGCTAGGAAAAGTGCAACTGGAGATACTCTGCCATTTGAGATAATGTCAGTAGACGGGGAAGTGTCTAAAGTAATACCAAGTACCGGATCAACAGATAGTGCTACAAAAGCAAAAGGCACGGTTGTTATTTATAACAGTTACAGTACCGCTTCACAGAAATTAATTGCCACTACTCGCATAGAGACTAGTGATGGGAAAATCTATAGACTAGACAATGCCGTGACAGTGCCAGGTATGAAAACAGTGAATGGTAAAGTAACACCTGGATCAGTAGAAGCAAATGTGACATCAGATCAGCCCGGAGATACATATAATATTGCCGAAAGTGATTTTGTTGTTACTGGCTTTAAGGGTACAGCCAAAGAAACAAAATTTGCTGTAAGAAGCAAGGGTCCATTTACTGGTGGCTCAACAGGCAAGGTTTATACGATTAGTACAGACGATGGTAAGAAAGCCTATGATGAATTGACGGGAGAACTAAAGACAAAATTACTGACTGATGCCCAAAATCAAGTACCTAGGGGTTACCATATGTTTTCTGGTGCAACAATTTTTGATATTGATAACAATAGTCAATCATTTACATCAAAAACTACAGACATTACGCTTAACGCTAGTGGAACACTCTCTGTATTTATAGTCCCAGAAAAATCATTCACTGAAACCTTAGCCCTAAAGCTTATTAATGGATTCGATCCAGAAGTACCTGTTAGAATTCAAAATCTTAACGATATGGATGTGACAATTCAAAACGCAGAATCAATTACGCCGGCAAGCACAAATACAATTAGCCTACAAGTAAAAGGCACACCACTTTTTGTATGGGAAGTTGATACAGGTGCAATTACAAAAGATCTTCTAGGATCATCAAAAAAAGATTTCAATACCATAATTGCTAAATACCCTGGCGTTGAAACTGCCGAACTATTACTTAAACCATTTTGGATTACGAAAATTCCACGGAATGAGTCAGATATAAAAATAACCGTAGAGACTCCAGTATCGCAAAAAGTTACAGTCGAGGACGCTCCAAAAGCCCAATAAATTGACTTATTAGAGTACTTTGTTACGATAAACATACATGAGTGATAAAAAAGAAGCAGAAAAAGGTGTTATTGGCACAGTTACAGAGGCATTGCCTAATACTTTGTTTAGAGTAGATATAGGTGAGGAAAAAGAGATATTGGCATATTTGTCTGGCAAAATGCGGATGAATAGAATCAAGGTTTTAGTGGGGGATAAGGTAGAAGTACTGCTCGATCCGTATGGTGGAAAGGGCCGTATAACAAGGAGAAGCTAAGGGGTGTATATCCACACTTGCATTATTTAGGATTCCAGTGTAGTATAGTGGACACAGTTAGTAGATAAGTTTGTAAAAAATTAAGGGTAATCCCTTGATTTTCTATTGTCGTCGTAATTCATGAAAGTTAGAACACGAGTACGAAAAATGTGTGATAAATGTAAGGTGGTATTGCGAAAGCGCCACTTGCGTGTTATCTGTACAAACCCTAAACATAAACAAAAACAATAAATTCAATGAGAATTCTTGGTATAAACATCCCAAATGAAAAAAGATTAGAAATTGGACTTACTGCTCTATACGGTATTGGAATTCCGCGTGCTCGAAAGATCCTAGACAGTGTTGATGTTCCAAGAAGTAAGAAAGGAAGTGAACTTACAGCCGATGAAGAAAATAAAATCCGAAAAGTAGTAGAAGAACTAAAAATTGAAGGTAACCTAAAACGTGAAGTTTCTGCAAACATAAAAAGACTGAAAGATATCAAAGCCTACCGCGGTGTCCGCCACATGAGAAAGCTTCCAGTCAAAGGTCAACGAACAAAGACAAATTCAAGAACTGTAAGAGGTAATGTACGTAAGACAATGGCATCAGGAAGACGTAAAGAAAGTAAAACATAATTAATTATGGGAAAGAAAAGAATCGCAACTCAAGAAGGTGCTTCAGGTATAGGTGAGAAATCATCAAGTGCTCGTACACCAAAAAAGAAAATCATTGCTGGAACACTCCACATTGATGCAACTTTCAATAACACGAAGGTAGTTTTTTCTGATAAAGAAGGTAACTCAGTATTTTGGTCATCAGCTGGAAGCCTAGGATTCAAAGGTGCTAAAAAAGGTACACCGTTTGCAGCATCCAAGGTAGGAGAACTTCTCGGTGAGAAAGCCGCAGCACTCGGTGTAAAAGAATCAGATGTAGTAATTCGTGGTGTTGGATCAGGACGTGAGCCAGTGATAAGAGGATTCATAACACATGGAATAGAGATTACTGGAATCAAAGATGCTACACCTGTCCCACACAATGGTCCTAAACCTAAGAAACCAAGACGAGTATAATTTATGGAAAAAAAGCCAAAATATAAAATAGGAAGACGTTTGGGTGCTGGAGTGTTTGAGAAGTGTCAAACACAGAAATTTGTGATGTCTCAAGCTCGCAAGACCAAGAATGCATCTGCAAAACGCCCAAAGCCACTTTCTGAATACGGTAAGCAACTAATCGAAAAACAAAAAATCCGATACAGCTATGGTCTAAACGAAAGACAACTATCTAACTATGTAAAAGAAGCATCACTCGTAAAAGGTATGCCAATACAAGATAAGCTTTTCGAAATGCTTGAATCAAGACTAGATAACGTTGTATATCGTTTAGGACTTGCACATACTCGCAGACTCGCTAGACAAATGGTTTCTCATGGCCACTTTACAGTAAACGGTGTTCGAACAACTGTTCCATCATATCGTCTCCAAGTGGGGGATGTCGTTGGTATTCGTGAGGGTAGTAAAGGTAGTGCACTTTTTGCTAACCTCGGTGAACGTTTGAAAACTTATTCATGGCCTACATGGGTCACACTAGATTTGGCAAAAGGCCAAGGCACTGTGTCCGGTAAGCCTAAGAACACAGAAGGATTTCTAAATATTCCATCTGTGCTCGAGTTTTATAGTCGATAATTTTAATAATAGGCAAAAGCAATATTTAAATATAAAAAACATATGCCAGACTATAACATTATGCTTCCATCAAAGCCTCGTATTGTTTCAGAAGATGAAACAAAAGGCACATATGAGATCGATAACCTATATCCAGGTTATGGTCACACTCTTGGTAATTCTCTTCGTAGAATTATCCTTTCCTCACTTCCAGGTGCAGCTATAACATCAGTGAAAATTGATGGTGTTTCTCATGAGTTTTCTACTATCGAAGGAGTAAAGGAAGATGTAGTTGTAATACTACTTAATCTCAAGAAGATTCGTTTCAAACTAATTGGTGAAGGCTCACAAGTTGTATCTCTCTCGGTGAAGGGTCCAAAGAAGGTTACAGCCGGTGATATAAAGGCAACTGGACAAGTAGAAGTACTTACACCGGAACAATATATTTGTGAAATTACTGACAAGGTATCACTTGATATAGAACTTACTATAGAACAAGGTCTTGGATTCGTACCACGTGACGTTCATCAAAAGGCAAAGGTAGATATAGGTACTATCGCACTCGACGCGATATTCACTCCGATCCGACGTGTTTCTTATGAAGTTGAAAATATGCGTGTGGGTGATAAGACAAACCACAACAGACTTCGAATAATCATAGAAACAGACGGAACACTTTCTCCAAGACAAGCACTAGAGCGATCGATAGAGATAATGATTCTACAACTTCAAGCAATATTTGATTTCAAGGGTATGGATATGAACGTTCACGAAAGTGAAGTTGCAGTCTCTAGTGATTCAAAAGAAGTAGAAGCTGATGATAAAAAAGAAGATATATCAGACGTTCTAAAAACTCGTATCGATACACTAAATCTTTCTACTCGAACACTAAATGCACTTACTGAGGCAAATATCCGCACAGTTGGCGGTATTGCTAGAAAGAAAAAGGAAGATCTTCTTGAAATTGAAGGAATCGGCGAAAAGGGAATTACAGAAATCAAAAAGGTATTATCAAATTTTGGTATAACACTAAAATAATTTAAGTATTTGGTATGAGACACGCAAACAACGTTAGAAAATTCGGAAGAGAGAAGAATCAACGAAGAGCACTACTAAAAGGGCTTGCGCTTTCTCTTATAACTGAAGAAAAAATCAAAACTACATTACCAAAGGCAAAAGAGCTTCGTCCTTATGTAGAGAAGATGATTACTCAAGCAAAAAAGAAAGATTTAAACTCAACAAGACTTTTGCTTGCAAAACTTCAAAACAATAAAACTGCTGTGAAGAAACTTACTGATAAAATTGCTCCAGCACTTTCTGACCGCAAAGGAGGGTATACTCGTATTACAAAGATTGGTGCTAGACTATCTGACGCAAGTGAGATGGCATATATAGAAATAATTAAGTAATTCCCATGACACATACAGTAGATGCAACAGGTAAATCAATAGGTAGAACAGCGAGCATTGTAGCGGCGCTTCTTCTAGGCAAAAACAAGCCTACAGTAGAGCGAAACAAGGTTACAGGAGAGAAAGTGAATTTAATTAATGCTTCAAAAGCTAAAGTTACTGAGACTAAAATGGATCAGAAAACTTATGCTAAGTATTCAGGATATCCGGGCGGACTTCGCCACGAAAAGATGGCTTTCGTGGTATCAAAAAAGGGCTATAGTGAAGTATTCAAAACTGCAATACACGGAATGCTTCCAGACAACAAGCTCCGAGCGAAAATGATGAATAACTTAACAATTTCTGAATAATATTATGGAAAAGAAAATGGATAAAAAATATATTGAGAGAATTGGCCGAAGAAAGACTTCAACAGCACGTGTACGTCTAACTCCTGCTTCTAAAATGTCTTACACTATAAACGGTAAGGATATCAAAGAATATTTCCCAACAAAAGAACTTGAGAAAATTGTCCGAGACGTATTTGCTACAACTAATGCTGAAAAAGATTTTGATATTACAGTTAAAGTAAACGGTGGTGGAATTCACTCACAAGCAGAAGCAGTTCGTCATGGACTTGCAAGAGCGATTGTAGAGGTGGATGAAGTATTCAAAACAGTAGTAAAGAAAGAAGGATTCCTAAAACGTGATCCTAGATCAAAAGAAAGACGCAAATTCGGTCTCAAGAAAGCTCGTAAAGCTCCACAGTGGAGCAAACGTTAGTTTGCGACATCCTGAGAGAAGTCGAATGGATGGTCTAAGCGTTAAATTTATAAAATACAAAATATCCCAGCAATGGGATATTTTGTTATACTTTGCATATACATATGAACATAGAAAGCAAACCACAATTTAGACCAAAGCCTGAAAGAGAATTGGAAAATCAATTCAAGGACGCATATAAATTGAACCCGAAGATTTTACCTAAAAAAGTAGAACGTATTTTGTTTTCTACGCCAGAGAGTGAATTAAAAGAGTCCTATCCAAATGAATATGCGCAATACATTGATTCTCTCCGAGAAGTTTCAAAGGGTAATCATGAAATAAAAAGAAATATTCACTATACACAACATGAATTAGGAGAATTACATAGAGGTATTATTGGAGATAAGATTAATGATGATTTAAAGAAAAAAATTGAATTAGACCCATACATTAGGAACTATAGTGCGGTGGTACTTTTTCCAGAAATCTATGAGAGAGTTTATGAAAAAAAGGAAAAACCTGACATAACTCAACTATCTGCCGCAACTAGAGACAGGGTATTGAAAGTGGCCTTCAGTGATAAATCTTATGTTGTTAAGAGCGCAGAAAATGGTAATGAAATTCAAATAGCAAATAAAATGGCAGAACTTGGTGTAGGACCGAAACAATATCATTCTCTTATTGGATATTTAACCGAGGAGTATATAGAGGGTAGAACAATATCAAAATTAGATCCTAAAATTGCTACAAAAGAATACATGCATGAATTAGGAATAAAAATCGGGAAAGCACTTAAGAAGATTCATGACCTAGGTATTGTAGTGAATGATCAATTGTTAGTAGATGATTTCGGTAAATCACATACAATAATTTTAGACTCTAGTGAAATCAAGTTTATAGACTTTGGTGCATCAGTTAATGTAAGTAAATTCCCAAATATCACAGACGACGATGTATTTAATCTTATGCGCACTGACCCGATGATGATGTTTCAGCTAAATCATTCGGGAGTATTATCAATAGATAAAGTCAAACCAGATATAGAAAAATACCGCAGATTTTTGATGCTTAAATATAAAACCTCGAAACAACTTATTGAAGCAGTAGATTATCAATTGATCGGTGAGGGTACAAAATTTCTCGGTAATAATTTAGAAAACACCTATGAGCTGTATCATGCGATAATACAAGAATCAGGAATCTAGGGTTGTGTGTTTGTAAACTATCAGTATAATAACCCCGTATGAGTGATGAAACAGAAAACAAAGAAAATATTGATGAGGTACCTGTAGACGACGTTATATTTGAGAATACAGAGGAAGGGGAAGGTGAAATATTTTCAAAGGATAAAATCAAAAAATTAAGAGAAGAACTAAAGGAAGCGAAGGCCAAAGAAATGGAGTATTTAACTTCATGGCAGAGAGAGCGAGCGGATTTCACAAACTATAAAAAAGATGAGATGGAAAGAACCGCTAGACTCATAACACTAACCCGTGAGAAATTTACAGAAGAATTAATCCCAGTATTAGATGCATATGATATGGCTTTCCAGAACAAAGAAGCCTGGGAGAAGGTAGATAAAGGATGGAGGACAGGAGTGGAATACATACATGCACAACTTATAAAAGTTCTCGCTGAAAATTATGTAATTGAAATCAATGCCAAAGAGGGTGATAAACTTGATCCAAATATTCATGAACCTGTTGATACTATACCAACAGAAGATGAATCGAAGGATCACACAATAGCTCAAATAATTCAAAAGGGATACAAATCTGGAGATAAGATTATTCGTCCGGCAAGAGTAAAAATATTTAAAAACTAAATATGCTTGAATCACCATTTAGGAAAAAAACTCCAGAGGAAAATAAGTCATCAGAAGAGGTAAAATTTCTCAATGAAAAATTAGATTATTCGGCGATAAACCTAAATGAATATGCTGCAGGTTTGGCCGCAGAAGAAATTATAAAGGATTCATACGAAATAATAAATCCTAAAGAGATTGTTTATGGTGGTAGCTACGAGGAGAAAAACCAGTCTGGCAAAGAGAAAATCAATCAGTATATATATCGGACAGAAATATCAGGACAAAATTATGAATTTGTACTTAGGGAAATTTATGCTGAAACTGAAGAAGATAATGGGAAAATCAAAAAGGAAATTAATAAGGCACGTATAGACTTTAACGTGCAAGGGCTAGATCTATTAACTAATATTGGTTATGCAGAAATTAATAAGAGTGAAGGTTTAATTCGTGATTTTATAAGGTTTTTGTATTCAAAAAACGAATTTAAATATCTAGAGGTTACAGCATCTAAGTCAGATATTTTTGCTGGAAGTGAAGAGGACATAAAAAAATCAATAATTAAAAAGATTGATGAAATCAAAGATATACCATCGGGAGAATTTGACCTGTCACCAAATTTAAGAAGGTATAGGAAAATTTCTGTTAATGGTGATGAAATAGAACTTTTTTATTCAACTAAAAGAAACATACTGGGACAGCAAACCAAAATCAGAAAATTTAACAAAAAAGAATTCATTGATTTTTTGAAGTCGGATAATATTTTATCAGATGCAGATTTAAGAAGTGATGTTGTTAGATATATTATTGATAATAATAATGAGAACAATAAAAAGCAGATACAGAGACTCGCATTATATGAAAGAAAATTAAAGCAAATGGGCTTTAGAATAGAAAAAAACGGAGAACAAATTTTAGCATATACTACTGATGAGGCTTTGAATAAGTTGTATGATTTCTCAAAAGTTCCTGAAAAAGCGCAAGATATTTTAAATGAACTTTTTAAAAAAATGTAGATTTAGTTTAAGCGAGAACGGTTCCTGCTAAATACCATCGTAGATTTTGCGAAGTTCCACCAGTGTTGATTCGTCAATAGAACTGCTCACTATAATCATCATCTCAGTTGTGAGATTGAGATCTTTTTTGATATTTGTGAAAAGGTGTTCAAATGGATATGGTGAAATCCATGCAGAGTTCTTGAGACACACAAAACCTGCTTTTTTGAGAAGATATCTAAGTGATTCACGCTCAGCCTTACGTGCCTCAGGAAGATCCAGAAGTATGATACGCCATTTACCATCCCATGAAGGGGAAACCAGTGCAGTATCACTCTCAAGCCTTACACTATGAGCCTTCTTCTTGCCCTCACGTGTGAGCTTGGCATAGTCGTTTTGACCAGAAGATATAGATTCTATTAGCCCAGCGTCTTTGAGGCCTCTAATAGAGCGATTTACTGCGTATAAACTAGGTTTATCAGTATATTTGGTACCTATCTTTTCGGGAATTTCAGATATAGAAATAGCCGGCCTTTCAGACAGCATTTTTAGTATTTTCCTTGAAAAATCTTGCTTTGCCATAATATTTGACAGTTTAACATAGATAAATATAATATCAACATACTTTCCGTGGTCACGAAATACTTGTCAAAAAACTGTGGATAAGTATAATAGAAACATAAATTAAATTATTAGTTAATTTCTGTAAAAGTGCAGATTAAATTATAAAACTATGTCAAAAATAATAGGTATAGATTTGGGTACAACAAATAGTGCTGTAGCAATTATTGAAGGAGGCGCTCCGAAAATAATTGAAAACAGTGAAGGTATGCGTACAACTCCATCAGTTGTCGCAGAATCAAAGACGAAGGAACGTCTTGTTGGAATAGTTGCGAAACGTCAGTCAGTTACAAATCCTACAAACACAATTTTTCAAATAAAGAGATTTATCGGTCACAACTTTGATGAATCAGATATTCAGAAAGATATCAAAATGATTCCATTTCAAACTCGTAAGTCTGAAAACGGTGGCATTGAAGTGAAAATGGGAGATACATGGAACAGACCTGAAGAAATTTCTGCGATGATCCTTCAGAAATTGAAAGCTGATGCCGAGGCACGAATTGGAGAGAAAATTACAGAAGCCGTGATCACAGTACCGGCATATTTCAACGATGCTCAGAGACAAGCTACCAAGGATGCAGGTAAGATCGCTGGACTAGATGTGAAGCGTATCATCAACGAACCTACAGCAGCAGCCTTAGCATATGGATTCAATAAAAATAAAAATGAGAAGATTGCCGTATTTGACTTCGGAGGTGGTACTTTTGATATCTCAGTGCTGGAAGTTGGTGATGATGTCATAGAAGTTAAATCAACAGACGGTGATAGTCACCTAGGAGGTAAAGATATTGATCAGAAGATTATAAATTGGCTAGCAGATGGATTCCAAAAGGAAAATGGAATTGATCTTAGAAAAGATCCTCTAGCTCGCCAGAGATTAGATGATGCAGCAGAGAAAGTAAAAATTGAACTATCAACAGCGATAGAAAGCGAGATAAATATTCCGTTTATTACTTCAGGTGAATCAGGACCACTTCACCTAGTGAGAACAATGAAGCGTGCAGAACTCGAAGATCTAACTCGTGAATTTATTGATCGAGCGATGATGATCACAAAACGTGCAATTGAGGCTTCACCGTTTAAGGTTAGTGATATTAATGAAGTGATACTTGTGGGAGGACAGACTCGTATGCCAGCTCTACAGAGCGCTGTGAAGGCATTCTTTGGTCGTGATCCACACATGGGAGTAAATCCTGATGAAGTTGTAGCACTCGGTGCTGCTGTTCAGGGTGGAGTGCTCAAGGGTGAGGTTCGCGATGTCCTACTTCTCGATGTTATTCCACTATCTCTTGGAATTGAAACTCTAGGTGGAGTATCTACAAAATTGATTGAGAAAAATACTACAATCCCTACTTCTAAATCACAAACATTCTCAACAGCAGCGGATAATCAAACAAGTGTAGAAATTCACATATCTCAAGGTGAACGTCCAATGGCATCTGATAACAAATCACTAGGAAGATTCATACTAGATGGTATTCCACCAGCTCCACGAGGTATGCCACAAATAGAAGTGACATTTGATGTAGATGCAAACGGAATACTCAATGTTAAGGCGAAGGACAAAGCATCAGGCAAAGAGCAATCAATAAGAATTGAAGCAAGTTCAGGACTTACAGATGAAGAAATAAAGAAGATGCAACAAGATGCAGAACTTCATGCTGATGAAGATATGAAGAAGAAAGAAAAAGCTGAAGTCAAAAACACTGCTGAGATGCTAATGTTCACAGCAGAGAAAGAACTTAAAGAATATGAAGCTAAAATTGGAGAGGATGTGAAGAAGAGTATTCAGGCGAAAATTGATGCATTAAAAGCTGTGAAAGACGCTGATGATTTGGAAGCTATAAAGAAAGCTACAACCGAATTATCTAGCGAAATTTCTAAAATTGGTGAAGCTCTAAATAAGCAAGGTGAGACGCCAAAGGAGACAGCGACAGAAGCACAAGAGCCAGAAATAAAGGACGCGGAGACAGGAGATAAACCTGAAGGACAAAAATAATTTAGCTTAAACAAAAAATCACTCAATCCGCCGGCTGGCGGAAGTGATTTTTTGTTGTATTTACAAATAAATATGAAAGGATTAAAACTATATTAAATCAGTTAACCTCAAATCCCACCGTTATGGCTACATTTGATATTACAAAAAAAGGTTTATTACTTGAGCTTGATAAAGTAATTAATACCGGTCAACGAGGTATGATAAATACTGAGATGATTTTTGTGTTAAACAAATCATGTTTTCCGAATTCCTGGCAAGATTTTGCAGCTCTTTCAAAAAACTGGGCGAAAATTATTGACCGAATAGTTAAATACTCCCCGAAGCCACATTTGGAATTTATTGTTGCTATTGATATTCCACTTTTTATTTTGAACGATAAACCCTTGTCGTTCAATTGGAAAAAGTATGAGGATCCGGAAATTATGCTAAATTGTGGAATCCTCAATACATGGCTTTGTGGGTATACCACAAATGATGCGAACAAAATAACTCAATCCATTGATTTGGTTTTGCCAAGCAAATTTTACAATCAAAATGATGATTTTTGTTTGCAGTTAAAAGAATATAAACAGATCGATCCCAAGGGACCACTTAGTTCCTCTGTCCAATACTTTATACCACTTGGCCAAGTTATTGAACTCAAATTTTCTATGGGATGATAATAAAATCTCTAGCTCATATAGCGCTGCCAAATTGGTAGCGCTATTTGTTTGGTATAATTATTTTTATGAAGAAAAAGATCGTCGTAGTGAACGACAAGATGCAGAAAAAATATAGGTATGAACTCACAGAACCAGTGGGGAAGAATTTTCACAAGGATTTCAAACCTGATCTCACACCTAAACAAATGCTAGAAATGGGAGTATTCGGTGGAGTATATATGCGAGATTGTACAAAGGAATTTCCGAAAACTTGGTTTACAAGAGCCAAATTCTCTAAAACTACCCACGATAAAAATTTAAACTATTTTAAAGTCGATGCTTCACTTTCTCTACCAGAGTGGAGGAAAAATGGGTGGATATACAAAGACGATCCAAGAGGCTGGTTTCAATGGTATTGCCGGTACTATATGGGACGTAGAATTCCAAAAGAGGATGAGAGACAAATAAAACGCTGGATGAAAATGCGCCGTCATGTTGGTCAAATTCGTGCAAATTGTAGAGTGGGTGATATGACGTGTCGTCCAAGACAACGTCAAGCACTACTCCACTGGGCATACTTTATAGGATAAGAAATACTTTGCGAAAACAGGGTTTGTTTTGTTATATACGTGAAGTATAATTTGGCATATGAAATATTTTTATATTTGTGCGCTCACTCTACCTTGGCTTATTCTAGGTGATCTAATTTGGCTAGGAGTAATTATGCGTTCTACATACGCAAGGGTATTTGGTCAATTATTTAGAGAACATATTTTAATTTGGCCTGCACTAGTTTTCTATCTTTTATTTAGTATTGGTCTTGTTGTTTTTGCAATTATTCCAGCGCTCAAAGCAGAAAGCATACAGACTGCAATATATTTAGGATCTTTACTTGGTTTTATTGCATATATGACCTACGACATGACAAACGCCGCTACTCTCAAATCTTGGCCAATTGGATGGTTAATGTTCCTAGATATTTTGTGGGGAACATTCATCGCGGGTCTATCTAGTGCCATAGGATATCTACTATCGCGTAGTTTGTAAAAAAGGTGTATACTCGCTCTACAGTTATTAGTAATTATATAAAT
Organism: Minisyncoccota bacterium; assembly: GCA_041907605.1. Classification (GTDB taxonomy): domain Bacteria; phylum Patescibacteriota; class Minisyncoccia; order Phycocordibacterales; family UBA9973; genus JAYRGZ01. The sequence continues at coordinate 12,402 of JAYRGZ010000014.1, forward strand.
ATATGGATATAGTATTTTTTATAGGAAAGGTATTGTTCGGTGGATATTTTGTTTACAACGGTGTTAGTCATCTGACAAATCTCAAGGCCTCTACTGGTTACGCAATTTCCAAGGGTGTACCTATGGCGAAGTTTGGAGTAATTATCTCTGGTCTTATGATAATTTTAGGTGGTGGAAGTGTCTTGGCTAATTTTCACATGAAGCTTGGTTTGATTCTTATCGGAGTATTTCTAGTAGTGATCACTTTCATGATGCATCAATTCTGGAAGGAGAAAGATCTTATGGGTAAGATGACTGAGAAAATTCAGTTCACAAAAAACCTCGCACTTCTAGGTGCGACACTTATGTTTTTGGGAATGTAAAATTAGTCCTAATTCAAAAAAGCTCACAGAAATGTGGGTTTTTTTGTTTATACACAGGTTTTGTTTGCTAGTGAACGAGCGTTCACTTATAATATAGAGATGGATAATCTTGATACAACCAAACTTGTCTCTTTCTACGAAAAAGCTCTGCGTATGCCGACTTATACAGAGATTGCCAAAATCTATGGATACAAATCCAAGAACGCTGCGTATAAATTAATTCAGAAATTTATTGAATCTGGTCTAGTAGATAAAGATCGCTCCGGCAAGCTCGTTCCTGGTAATATGTTCTCCGGCGTTCGAGTATTAGGACTAGTGGAAGCTGGTTTTCCGACTCCGGCAGAAGAGGATTTACTTGATACTGTGACTCTAGATCAATACTTAGTTCGCAATCGTGAAGCTACTTTTATGTTAGAGGTGAAAGGTGATTCCATGTATGACGCAGGAATACGTGAAGGTGATATGGTCCTCGTAGAGAGAACGAAGGAGGCCAAAGAGGGATCTATCGTTATTGCTGAAATTGATGGTGCTTGGACTATGAAATATCTCAAAAAACAAGGAAGCTATTTCTACCTTGAACCAGCAAACAAAAAATACAAACCAATTTACCCAAAAGAAGAACTCAAAATCGCAGCAATAGTAAAAGCCGTAATTCGCAAGTATTAATTTGTCTAAATTTTACTCAAATTTATTTTTAACTATGAATATTTATTTATTAAAAAATTTTGACAGATAAATATGAGCACGAAATTTCTACACGTAGATGGAGATTCATTCTTTGTAGCTTGTGAACAGGCACAGTACCCGCACTTAAAAGGCAAACCAGTAGTGGTGGGAGAAGAGCGTGGTATCGCATGCGCCATGAGTTACGAAGCCAAAGCGCTTGGCGTCACGAGAGGACTTCCTATATATACAATACGCAGAGAATTACCAGAGATAATTATCCTACCCTCACATTTTGAACTCTACGAGATGTATTCTGAGAAAATGGTTGCTGTCCTCAAGAAATTTTTAGGAACTGTAGAGAAATACAGTATCGATGAGTGTTTTGCATTAATTACCGACAAAGACGCGAAGCGTTACGGTGGATACAAGGAAATCGGCCTCGCAATAAAAAATCAAATACAGAGTGAATTAGGTATAACTTTTTCCTTTGGTATTGCAGATACTAAAGTCCTCGCAAAAGTCGCATCAAAATACCAAAAACCAGACGGTCTTACATATATTGAGCAGGAAAATATTGGAGAATATCTAAAAAAAGTATCAATTGAAAACATTTGGGGTATTGGATATCGTACTGCACCGAAGCTCCAAGCGATGGGAGTACATACCGCCTTTGATTTTATAGGTCTAGATAGGGAATATATAGATAAATATTTTGATTTACCACTACAGGAAATTTGGCAAGAATTAAATGGTAATTCCGTGCTAGGAATTGGTGGCGACTTTCAACCACAAAAAAGTCTTCAAGCCACACAGACTTTTCCGAAAGCTTCAAAAGATAAATCTTATGTATTTTCTGAGTTATCTAAAAATATTGAAATTGCATGCGAACGTATGCGCGACATTAATCTATCAACTAATCATGTTTCTGTATTTATAAAGACTAAAAACTTTCGCTACTATACGAGAGACATCAAACTGCCATTCTTTACCCAAAATCCATCAGACATACTGCGCTATGTGCATAGCGAGTTCCCTAAAATTTTCAAACATGGAGAAGAATATAGAACGACAGGTGTGACACTGCTGAATTTAACTAGTGAGAATCATATACCTGCGGATTTATTTGGTGTACAGAAAAATATTTTTGATAGAAAAGCACTACTTGAGAAAATTGATATGCTCAAAAGCCGCTACGGTACAAATGTCATATTCCTAGCCTCTAGTATGCAAGCCCAAAGTCGGAAGAAAGAAGAGTTTGTGAAAAAAGCAAAGAAAGACAGATATATTTATGGATTGCCGTATCCATATTTGGGAGAAGTCTTATAGAGGCGTATAATTGAGCTATATGAAGAAGACAGAGAAAAATAAAATACTAACAAAGGCCTGGCTTCGGATTTTTTTCCTTTGTATCGGAATTGTACTTTTGCTTTGGGGAGTCAGTGAGATGCGAAGCCACAAGAGAGAGACGATAAAAGAAAGCGTTAATACAGAAAAGCCTTTTAATAAAATTAGCGACGAAGAGCTTTATACAAAACTCAAAAATGTTGTCATGACAGTGCCTGATACAAAGACTGTTATACAACTTAAAAATGGTGAATCAGATTATAAAGTTGATCCGGAAATTGAAAGCTTAGGTTCAATATCATTATCAGATCCATATACGGTGCGTGATGTACCAAGTACGGCTAAAAGCGACAAGAGAACAGATATAATTTCTCCACTTACTGTAGAGAGCGGTGGTTCAGGATCTTTTCAGTACATTGAATTATTTAGTTACAATGGTGAGAAACTTCTCGAAAAATCCTATGCATTCTTGGGAGATAGAATTTCTATTGATTCAGTATCAACAAAAAATGGAGGAGGTCAAATTGAATACTATGTAGTAATAGATTATCTTGTTCGTAATGATGATGAACCAATGTCAGATGATCCGACGCACAAGAGAGAAACTACTATACCAGTAGTAGATGGACGTTTTGATCCTAAAAATACAAAGACGATAAGTCTATGACGTTTAGAGACAAAGTTTTCGCTGTTGTAAAAAAGATTCCAAAAGGTAAAACTCTTACATATAAAGAAGTGGCTAGACTTGTGAATTCACCCAAATCATATAGAGCTGTAGGTAACGTTCTCCATACCAACTTTGACAAGAGTATTCCATGTCACAGAGTCATAAGAAGTGATGGTATTATCGGTGGATATAATCGTGGAAATAATAGAAAACTAAAACTACTTAAACAGGAAGGAGCTATTTGACCAGATTACCCAAGATTGCTAGTATAAAAATACAACTAAATATATCGAGATGAGGGGAGAGATTTGGCTCTATGATCCTCTGGCAACCCTGAGATATATATCTCGAACGGGTGCCCCATCCAACCCACAAGGGAGAGATACTATTAACTAACCTTCCTTTTTAGGAAATTTTTTATTTTATGAGAAAAACAGCAGAATTTGTTAGTCCAAAACATCCAGATAAAATATGTGATTTTATAGCCGACTCTATACTTGACGCTTATTTGTCAGGTGATATTGAAAGTAGAGTGGCAATCGAAGTAATGGGTGGACATAATCTTATAACGATAAATGGTGAAGTAACTTCCTCTTCAAATATTGATATCGAAAAAATAGTGCATAGTATTGTAGGACAGGATTTCAAGGTAATTTCAAATGTAGTAAAACAAAGTCCTGAAATTGCTCGTGGTGTAGATACCGGTGGTGCTGGAGATCAAGGAATTATGATGGGTTACGCTACAAGTGATACTGATAATTACATGCCAAAGGAATATGAGCTTGCTCGGAACTTGTGCAAAAAAATCTATGATATTTATCCTAATGATGGCAAAGTTCAAGTAACGATTGATGGAGGTGAGATCACTACAGTTGTTGCAAGTTTTCAAAATACTGACAGCAAAGAACTTGAGAAAATTGTAAGAGAAATAATTAAAGCAGAAGCATATAAAATTAATCCAGCAGGGCAGTGGCACCAAGGTGGCTTTGATGCGGATACTGGACTCTCTGGTAGAAAACTTATAGTGGACAATTATGGTCCTGAGGTTAGAATCGGTGGTGGATCATTTTCTGGTAAGGATTATACAAAAGTTGATCGCTCTGGAGCGTATATGGCACGTAAAATCGCCGTGGATTATTTGAAAAAATATAATGCAAAAGAAGTAATCACAAAGCTAGCCTATGCTATAGGAGTAAGTGAGCCTGTAATGGCTAACGTGATTGTTGATGGAAAAGAAATGAACATTGAAGGCTATGATTTATCTCCAAAAGGAATTCGTGAATTCTTGAAACTAAAACAGGTATCATATAAAGATACCTGCACCTGGGGACACTTCGGACGCGGATTTAATTGGGATAATTAATCCTCATTAATTTTATCTAGCACTAGTGGATCTATCCCAGTTGCCGTACCACTAATTCTAAGTACGTCTTTGTCTACCTTCTTTAATTCTTTACCTGATGCATTGTAGTGATTGGTTACAGTACTTAGTGCATTACCAAGCTTGTTGTGGTATTCCTCATAGGATTTAAGATGTTTTCCTAGCTCATCAACTCTCTTCACTATATCCTTAGCAGATTCTTCTATTTGCATAGCTTTTAGACCTTGGAGTACAGTTTGTAGGTATGCGAGAAATGATGTTGGAGAAACTATTATTACCTTATACTTAGATGCTGCACGTTGAATTAGGTTTTCAGTTTCTTCCTTGAGTGCTCCAACCTTATTTATAAGTAAATCATAATATATTGCTTCATGAGGAATGAACATAAATGCAAATTCCATTGTATTTTGCTCAGGTTTTATATATTTAGAGGTTTCAGTAATTCTATTTTTTAAATCGTTAACAAACAATTTTTCTAATCTTTCTTTCTCAGCCGGATTTTGCTCCTCAACTAGTTTGTTATAATTCTCAAGTGAAAATTTTGAATCAATTGGAATAATTTTATCTTTTATAAATACCACAGCATCAGGAATCAAATCTTTTCCGTCGTCATCTTTTCCAAGTTTGTATTGCATTTCGTAACTACCTGGAGGAAGGACATTTTTTAGGAGTGTTTCTAAGTAGTATTCACCTAAAATTCCACGTTGTTTGGGATTTTTCAAAATATCCTGCAAACTTTGCAATTGATCAGTAAAAGAAACAACCTGACGGTTAGTCTCATCTAGTTTTGTAAGTTTTTCTGTAACTTCTTGAACAATTTTTATTGATTGATATGTTTGATACTTAAGTGATTCAGACATTTCCTTGCGTGATTCACCGAGTTTGGTATCAACAGTTCTCGATAGTTCATTAATTTGTGTAACAAGCATTTGAAGAGCAGAATTATCAATGGCGCTACTTTCGTTTCTATTGGAATTTTGTTTAGTTACAAGCCACACAAAAAAACCTCCTACGGCTATTCCAATTATGATAAACAATGCCATTTCCATAGGGATATTTTAACACACTTTACATATAATTATGGAGTGGTAGGCTCTATTTAAATCCTAAAACCATGATACCTAACATCAATTCTATGACACTTGCACAGCAAGTTGCATGGGTACTAGAGCACAGCTCAAGGAAATCAAGTAATCTTGACCAGTCGAAAATGCACCACATCTTAGGCTCAATTCTGAGAGGAAGTGATGAGCCAACAATTCCAGATGCTATTGCCTCGCTACCAATAAGTCAAAAGTTTGTAATCGTTAGTAGTATTCCGGAATATGAAGAGATACTGTCCTACTGGTTGAATCAGTGGATTGTAATCCTCGGTGACGAGAACGTAAACGATGAGAGTAGTTGGTCTTGGCCAGCAATGCTGTCATTTTTTCCGGGACACAAATTACCCGAAATATATTTGGGCTAAAAATGGAAGAGAAAATATAAGGGCAACGTGAAAACGACCCTTTTATTTTTTTGTCTTGTTTACAATTTCCTTGAAGGCTTTCCCAGCATTGTCTCTGTATGCACAGTATTCGCATGTACTACTAGCTCCCGGAATTTCATCGCTCTGTAATAATTGATACAAGTCTTCAATAATTTTATCAACCCAGCTACTGTCTCCACTGTAGGGAATGATCTGTACATCAAACTCCAATTTTGCATCGAATGCTTTTTTATCAGTCTTGCCATTTACATACACAAAGTATCCAGTGCTAGATACCTTATAACCCTTGTTGCGGAGCAACCATTGATAAAACTCCATTTGTCTTTTATAAACAACCTTCCACTGATCGTCTAAATTTATCTCACCATCTTTTGCTGTTGCCTTATAGTCAACAACTACGTATTCACCTGCGTCATTTATCCATAAATCATCAATCGCACCAGTGAAAATTAAATTATGTTTTTTGTCATAATATTGGACTCCTTCAAAGTTCTCTCTCCATATAGGCAATTCATCGTGGTCGACTGGCCTCGCATCTATTCCGTAGCTTTCCATGAGAGGGTGTTTTTCATTTTTGGCTCGATAACTATCAAATTCTTTTTTTAGAAGTCCATCAACCGCCACGTTAAGTGTAAATGCAGGCATTGAAGGGCGCTTTACACCGAGTTTACGATCTAGAAAAAAACAGCGTTTACATTCAACAAACATATCTACCTTTGTGCGCGACAAAACAAATGGATCCTTCGAATCCTTGTCATATTGTTTTTGCCAACGCCACGAAATTCCATCAACATTTCCCATGAGTGATATTTTAGCATAATTTTGGTATAATCCTTTTATGTTGCACGAGCAAATTAAAGGCGGAATAAAAGAAGCAATGATGTCAAAGGACACAATAAGACTTGAAGTTTTACGTGGAATTGTCACTGCTTGTACCAATGAATTAGTAGCTAAAGGCAAGAAACCTCAGGATATTTTGACAGACGAGGAAGTTCTAGCCGTGATAACTAGATTATCAAAACAAAGAAAGGACTCTATTGAGCAATATACAAAAGCCAATCGTCCAGAACTTGTAGAAGAAGAGAAATCACAGCTTTCTGTACTAGAAACCTTCCTACCTAAAATGATGAGTACCGAAGAGATAACTAATATTGCAAGTGCTAAGAAGGCTGAATTGGGAATTACAGACGTAGCAAAAAAAGGAATGCTGATGTCTGCACTTATGAAAGATCTCAAGGGCAAGGCAGACGGTATGGATGTAAAAAATGTAGTCGATTCATTATTTAATTAATTTTATTTTTATGAAAATAATTCTTCATTGGCTAATACTATCTCTCGCTATTCTCGCATCAGCTTACGTTATCCCCGGAATTCATGTTTCTGGAATTCTAGTGGCTATACTTGCAGCTGCTATTTTGGCGTTTATAAATACAATTATTAAACCAGTTATATCTATCCTAACGCTACCACTCAATATTCTGACCCTAGGACTCTTCTCACTCGTAATTAATGGATTGTTTTTCTGGTTTATCGCTCATTTTATTTCTGGATTTACTGTAGATACTTTCAAGGCAGCATTTCTAGGAGCAATCGTGGTTTCAATAATTAACTGGTTGGGCGAAAAAGTACTAGGCTAAATATGAGCATTGCAAATACCTTAACCCAACTAGTCTCGGGTCATACACTTATTGCTTATCTATTTATATTTTTTGGTATTTTAATTGAGGGTGAATTAGTTCTTATTGCCACAGGTGTACTCGCACACGTTGGAATATTGCCAATTTATCCTACACTTTTTATTGGACTTCTCGGTGCTGTAGGTAAAACTGCTTTAGGATACTATCTAGGGTCACTACTTGGTCAGTATTTTCCACGCAATCTAATTCTTAAATACTCTGAACACAAAGTACTATCGCTTTTGCCACGTTTTCGGGAAAGACCGTTTTGGTCAATTTTCATTTCAAAATTTATATATGGGATAAATAATCTGGTAATAATTTTTGCTGGATACACAAAGGCGCAATTTAAAACCTATATAAAGGCAGAGATGTTATCTACGGCAATCTGGGCACCCCTTATTTTCTCCTTGGGGTATTTTTTCAGCCATACTGCATTTAGCATAACTCGTGATATAAAGAAGTCAGCAGTATTTATATTGGTATTCCTAATACTGTTTATGATACTAGAGAAAGTTATAACGGGAATTATCAGTTTCTTTGAGGAATATCAAAGCGCAAAAAAATAATATGTTCTGGAAAAATAAAAAAACAATAGTAACTCATAGTGGCACATTTCACGCAGATGATGTTTTTGCTGTAGCTATACTATCCAAAATTCTAGGCGATAATTTCAAGCTCATCCGAACTAGAGATAAAAAATTATTTGAGAGTGCTGATTTTGTGGTTGATGTCGGTGGTACACACGATGCGCACGAGGAGAGATTTGATCATCATCAGGGCGAAGGTGCTGGTAAAAGAAAAAATGGTATAGCATACGCCTCTGCTGGTTTGGTATGGAATAAATATGGCGAGCAGATATGTGGTAGTCGGGCTGTGGCGAGTAAAGTGGATGAGCGATTAATTCAAGTTGTCGATGCTACAGACAATGGTCTATCGATTTCAAAACCAATTTTTGAACAAGTATTTCCTTATACGATTTCAGATATGATAGCCTCATTCGTACCAGGGATATTTGAGGACGAGAATACAGCAGATAATCAGTTTAAAAAAGCCTTATCTTTTGCAAAAAACATCTTAGATAACGAGATAAAAAAAGCAGGTGATCAAATATATATAGAAGCAAAAGTTAAGGATACTATATCTAATGGGAGTTTGGATTCAAATACTGTAGTTTTTGATGAATACATGCCTCGTGTACCACTATGGATTGAGTTAGGAAAATACCCCAATATCCTGTATGCTGTTGCTCCAGCTACAATAGACAAAAGTAAGTGGAAATTGGTCGCAGTACCTAAGGATATGAACTTCTTTACATATAGAAAGACACTGCCAAGTGCTTGGGAAGCAAAAAATGGTAAGGAATTGCAAGACATTACGGGAGTATCTGATGCAGAATTTTGTCACAAGGATTTATTCCTATGTATTGCTGGATCAAAAGAAGGAGCTTTAAAACTTATGCAAAAAGCAGTAGAAAACATATGAGCCAACTTGAAATAAAATTTAATAATGTGGAAAATCCTAAATTTCTTGAAGATGTACCGAATTGGCAAGAGAAACTGCAATTGAGAAAATTAGCACTGTACAACAGAGATATGGCTAAAGAAGGAAAGCTACGTTTTAATTATGCTGATGGTGCAAACGCGGAGGCATTATTCTTAAATAAAGAATACGGTAGAGAGGTTGCCCATGTTGAAAAAGGAATAGGTCTTAATGACTGGAGAGTAGTAATTAATGCACCTTCTCGAGACGCTTTCAAGGATATATTAGTAAATCAAGAAGAAGGAGATGAGATTCTTCCTCATAAAGTAAAAGAAGCAGTCGAATTGAATACAAAAGAGGATAAACAAAGAGCAGCATAATATATGGCATTTATTGATGAAGTAAAAATTAAAGCGGAGGCAGGTCGTGGGGGAGACGGCGTTGTTCGTTGGCGTCAGGAGAAATTTATTCCGAAAGGTGGTCCTGCTGGAGGAGACGGTGGAAAAGGTGGAGATATTTTTGTAAAAGCTGTACGTAGTATGCGAACGCTTGCTAAGTACAAGGCCAAAACTGAATTTAAAGCTGAGAACGGATTTCCAGGAGAATCTAGGAGTAAGCATGGCCGTGATGGTAAAGATATAGTCATTGAGCTACCTCTTGGAAGTGTAATAAAAAATTTAAATACTGGAGAAAAATTTTCATTAGTTGATGACAAAGAAACACATCTAATACTCAAAGGTGGACGTGGTGGACTTGGAAACGAGCAGTTCAAAAGTTCTGTAAATACAACTCCCAAAAAATCAACCCCGGGTAAGCCGGGTGAGAACGCGGAATTCTATATAGAGCTAGAGCTTTTTGCTGATATCGGACTAATCGGACTACCGAATGCTGGCAAGAGTTCATTGCTTAACTCTCTTACAAATGCAGTGGCAAAGGTGGGTGACTATGCTTTCACAACGCTTGATCCAAACCTTGGTGATTTACATGGCTTTACAATTGCGGATATTCCAGGACTTATCGAAGGCGCAAGCGAGGGTAAAGGGCTTGGTACAAGATTTCTTAAACATATCAAACGAACAAAAATGCTAGTGCATTTAGTGTCATTTGAAAATGGAATGAATATGATGAAGGCATACAAACAAATACGTTCTGAATTAGAACAGTATGGTAATGGTCTCTCGGATAAAGATGAAGTAATACTCCTAACAAAAACTGATGTTTGCGAAGACAAGAAAGAAATCAGTAAGAAAATCAAGGAATTTGAAAAACTTAAAAAGCCAGTTTTTGCAGTATCACTCTTTGACGATAAATCTATAAAAGAATTTAAGGATGGTCTCGTAAAAATCCTAAATAAAGAGTAGTATATTTTTATGAGTGATAAGCAATATTTCACAACAATAGGATTAGAAATTCACGCGGAACTAAATACAAAATCAAAGATGTTTTGTGGCTGTAAGAATGATCCCGATGAAGAGAAACCAAACACAAATATTTGTCCAGTATGTATGGCTCATCCAGGATCACTGCCTGTGATAAATAAAGATGCAGTACTCTCAGTAATAAAGGTAGGTTTGGCGCTAAATGGACAAATATCAGAAGATTTCACAGAATTTGATAGAAAGAATTATTTCTATCCAGATATTCCAAAGGCTTATCAGATATCACAATACAAATATCCAATTGTCGGTGGTGGAAATCTCAAAGGCATTGATATTACGCGTGTGCACCTAGAAGAAGATACTGCTACATCAAAGCATGATAGGGGTGATTATTCTCTAGTAGATTTCAATCGTGCTGGTGTACCACTTATGGAGCTTGTGACAGAACCAGTTATACATTCTGCAGAAGAAGCAGGGAATTTTGCACGTGAATTACAGTTGCTACTGCGGTATCTCAATGTTTCTGAAGCAAATATGGAAAAAGGCCAAATGCGAGTAGAGCTCAATATCTCAGTATCAGATGATCCCAAAAAATTTGGTACCAAAGTGGAGGTGAAGAATATTAATTCATTCAAAGCCGTAGAACGTGCAGCTAAATTTGAAACTGAGAGAATGATTGAACTTCTTGAAGCTGGTAAAGGATCAGAAATTGTACAGGAGACACGGGGATGGGATGAAACAAAACAAATTACCTTCTCTCAGCGTTCTAAGGAAAATGCACAGGACTACCGATATTTTCCTGATCCAGATTTACCGAAACTTGTCATGAAAGATGTATTTGATATTGCAGACCTACGAAAGGATTTACCAGAACTACCTGAAGCGCGAAGAATTAGATATAGTGAGCAATTTGGAATAAAAGCCGAAGATGTAGAAAATTATATAAATGATTTTACTCTAGCGGGATTCTTTGAGGATGTAGTTACAGATCTCAACGGAAATAAAGATAGAATAAAATTAGCTTCAAACTACATATCATCTGATTTGATAGGATTAATGAAGAAAGACCCTAGCATTAAATTACCACATTCCTATCATCTTGCTGAATTAATTAATATGATTTCCGAGAATAAACTTTCTTCAAGGGGAGCAAAGGATTTGTTGCTATTAATTTGTAAAAATGATAAATCACCTCAAGAATTAGCCGAAGACAATGGATTAATTCAGAAAAATAATAGCGAAGAATTAGAATCCATAATCAGAAATGTTATTGAAAATAATACGAAAGTAGTTGAGGAATATAAAGCCGGTAAGGAGGCTTCACTGCAGTTTCTAATAGGCCAGGTAATGAAGGAATCCAAAGGTAGTGCGAACCCCGGGGTTGCTAAGCAATTATTAATAGATTTGTTAAAATAGATACATGAGTAATAAAAAAGTCAGAGTAGGTATAAACGGCTTTGGCCGTATCGGTAGGGCATTTTTCAAAATTGCATGGGACAAACCTGAGATTGAAATCGTGGCATTAAATGATTTGGGTGATGTCAATAATATGGCATACCTCTTAAAACACGATACGGTATATCGTACATGGCCACACGATGTTAGTGTAGACGGTTCAAATATTGTAGTAGATGGTAAGAAGGTTCAAGTAGTGGCAGAAAAGGATCCTAATCTACTACCTTGGAAAGATTTGGATATTGATGTTGTGGTAGAGTCTACTGGTTTATTTACAGCATACGATAAAGCAAGCGCTCATATAAAAGCAGGAGCAAAGAAGGTTGTAATTTCTGCACCAGCAAAGGATGGTGATAGCGCGTATCCTGGAGAGACAATACTTCTCGGAGTAAACGACGACAAATTCGGTACATGCGATGTCACATCGAATGCATCCTGTACTACAAATGCAGCTAGCCCTCTAATTGCAATACTTCATGATTCAATTGGAATAGAGAAAGCAGTTTTAAATACTGTACATGCTTACACTGCATCACAAGCAATAGTAGATGGTCCCGCAAAGAAAGACCTAAGAGAAGGAAGAGCTGCTGCACAAAATATTGTACCGAGTTCTACTGGTGCAGCTATCGCTGTGACGAAAGCATTTCCAGACCTCAATAATTTATTTGATGGCATATCAATACGTGTGCCAGTACCGGCTGGATCAATAGTAGACGTCACATTTATCGCAAAGCGTAATACTAGTGCAGAAGAAGTAAACAAAATTCTCACAGATGCATCAAATTCTGATCACTGGAAGAAAATTTTTGCTGTTACAAATGAGCCTCTAGTATCAAGTGACATACTCGGCGAATCACATGCATCTATCGCTGACCTTGCTATGACTAGAGTAGTTGGAGGCAACCTTGTGAAAGTTCTCGCATGGTATGACAACGAAATGGGATACACACATACATTAATTGATCACGTTATTAACGTCGGAAATACTATTAAGTAATTGAGTTAGATATGAATACAAATATGGAAGGAGGGGATATGAGTACCGAAAAATTAGTTCAGAGTAGTATTGAAATGATTGAATCAATATCAAGATCAATGATTGAACTATCGAAAAGACTTGAGGCGGTTAAGGGTGCTACAGGATTCGAAAAGGAAGCTCGTGATCTCGAGATATCAATAGAGACCTTGAACGACAGACTGAATCTATTAGAAAAATCAAACTAGGTAATGAACATCTATATTGCATCAGATCATGCTGGATATGAGATGAAGAATGAACTCAAAGAATACTTGAGTAGTTTAGGTCATGCAGTAGAAGATCTTGGTGCAAACACATATAATTCCGAGGACGATTATCCTGATTATACAAAATTAATTTCTGAGTATATCTCTAAAGACGTAATGAGTCTTGGTATTTTAATTTGCGGAACAGGTCAAGGAGAAATCATGGCAGCAAATAGAAATCCGGGTGTTAGATGTGCATTGTTCTATGGTGAAGCAATTCCAAAAACTCAAATTGATATAAATGGATTAGAGAGTACTGATAGTTACGAAATAATAAAACTTGCCAGATCTCATAATAATGCAAATGTGCTTGCACTAGCATCACGGTTTATTGATATTGAGCAAGCGAAAAAAGCAGTGAGTGTATTTATTGAAACTCCATTCTCAAATGAGGAAAGACACGTTAGAAGATTGAGTAAATTTTAATATGATCGAAATCGTACCTGCAATTTTGCCTGAAAATATTGGTGAACTTCGTGGCAAAGCAACACTAGTGAGAAATCTAGTCAAAACCATTCAAATTGATTTTTGTGATGGTATTTTTGTGGATAACAAAACCTGGCCATACAATGGCAAGGACGCGCTAGTATATCAGAAAATCCTAGGTGAGGATGAGGGTTTACCATTTGCTGATGAGATTGATTATGAATTTGATCTAATGGTAAAGAACGCATCACAGAAGTTTAATGATTTTGTAAAACTCGGCCCTGCACGTGTGGTATTTCATATTGACGCCGAAGATTCACTTCTAGAATTTTTTGAAAATCTTGAACCATATTACAAGGAGAATATTCAATTCGGTATAGCAGTTACTACAAAAACCGATTTAGAAATTCTGGATCAATACATTCCTCACATAAAATTCATACAATGTATGGGAATAGAAAATGTTGGATTCCAGAGCCAACCCTTTGATCCTCGCTCACTTGATACTGTTAGAAATTTGCATGAACGCTATCCAAGCCTTACAATTAGTGTAGATGGTGGTGTAAATTTAGAAACAGGCACACAGCTTGCAGAAAATGGTGCTACAAGACTCATCGTTGGTAGTGCACTTTTTTCAAAAATTGATATTGCAGGAACAATTCTAGAATTCACACACATCGCCTAAATAAATGGCAAACCTTTTAACAGATAGCAGAAAGATTGAACTGGAGCAGATAGCGAACAATATTCGCGAGTATATTATTTCTATGCTCCTTGAGGCTGGATCCGGTCATACAGCTGGACCACTTGGCATGACTGATGTTTTCACACTTCTATTTTTTCATATTTTAAAGCATGATCCCAAAAATCCTGATTGGGAAGATAGAGACAGACTAGTTCTATCAAACGGTCACATTTGCCCGGTATATTATGCGACTATGGCTCACGCTGGATATATGCCAGTTGAAGAATTACAAACTCTGAGAAAATTCGGCTCTAGACTCCAAGGTCATCCTCATAGAGAATTTATGCCATGGCTTGAGACCTCATCTGGTCCACTCGGGTCTGGATTATCACAGGCAACAGGTATGGCCATAGCACAAAAAATTGATGGTACAAATAAAGATCGCTACATATATTGCCTGACATCTGATGGGGAACACAATGAAGGAAACACATGGGAGGCAGTGCTTCTCGCAGCAAAAGAAAGATTGCACAATTTGATCGTGATAGTAGATAGAAACAATATTCAAATTGATGGATACACTGAGGATGTAATGCCACTCGATGACATGGCTAAAAAGTATGAAAGTTTTAATTGGCATGTTCAAGAAGTTGATGGACATAATTTCGAGCAATTAAATGATGCTATAGGCAAGGCCCAGGCAGTATATGAAAAGCCTTCAGTTATAATAGCTCGCACAATTCCCGGTAAAGGTGTAAAAGAATTTGAGAGAGATTTCAGATGGCATGGCAAAGCTCCAAATAAAGATGAAGCAAAGATGGCTCTTAAAGAACTTCGAACATTAGGAGGCAAAATTAAGAGTGAGCACCAATAATATGTCTAGCCAGATTTTATTTAAAATAATTGGAGTAGTTGGGCTTTTGCTGATATGTCTAGGAATGATTGTAAAAAATCGCCGTACAAGAGATGTTGAAAGCATAATTGGTGGGATATTTTTATTTATATACAGTTTTTATCTCCACGATTTTATTTTTATAATACTTCAAGCTGTATATGTAATTGTTGTTACATTTGATTATTTTAAACAAACAAAAAATGCTAAACCCTAAACTAAAACTAAATCCGAAAGTTTTCAACGACGATGTTTTACAAATTCCAATTCGTAAAGGTTTTGGTGAGGGGCTTGTAGTTGCCGGAGAAGAAAATAAAAATGTTGTAGCCCTCTGCGCTGACCTTACCGAAAGTACTCAGATGCTTCCGTTTAAGGAGAAATTTCCAGAGAGATTTGTGGAAATTGGTGTAGCAGAGCAAAACTTAGTCACAGTTTCCTCTGGTATGGCTGCTATGGGAAAAATTCCATTTTGTTCTAGTTATGCTATGTTCTCTCCTGGAAGAAATTGGGAGCAAATTCGCACCACAATTGCATACAATGACCGCGGGGTAATTATCGTAGGATCACATGCTGGTGTATCTGTTGGACCTGACGGTGGTACTCATCAGGCGATAGAAGATATTGCTCTTATGAGAGTATTACCCAATATGATTGTGGTATCACCATGTGATTCAATTGAAGCGAGGAAGGCGACTATAGCACTAGCGAAATCAGGGAAGCCTGCATACCTACGACTTGCTCGAGAGAAAACAGGAATTATGACTACTGATGATACTCCGTTTGAAATTGGTAAAGCACAAATATTTTATTCACCTGATGGTATTTCACATGTTGGGGTCATTGCAACTGGTGCACTAGTTCGCAATGCAATTTTAGCTGCCAAGGATTTAGAAAAAAAGGGAATAAAGGTGAAAGTTATGAACTTGGCGACAATAAAACCCCTTGATACTGAAGCAATTATTGCTCTAGCAAAAGAATGTAAAGCCATTGTTACTATTGAAGAGCATCAGGTCGCAGGTGGCATGGGTTCTGCTGTAGCAGAATGCTTATCCCAAAATTATCCAGTACCGATAGAATTTATTGGAGTACAAGATAAATTTGGTCAATCAGGTACCCCTGAGCAACTCATAAAGCATTATAAAATGGATAGAGATTCCATCACGCAAGCGATAATAAAGGTTCTAAATAGAAAATCTAATTAAGTTTAGGATCGTCACCCAAAATATCTTTTAGGATTCTTGCTTTCTGTTCAAGGAATCCTCCGGATGGATCAGTAGGATCAATCTTAGACAATAAAACTCTGGTTTCTAGGTATTTTTTCCTCAAAGCTTTAAGTGACTCATCTGTAATATTAAATTCCAGTAAGTTATTACCTTTTAGGATTTTATTCAAAACATCATCAATATTATTTTCTGAAACCTCTATTGGTTTGTTTTCCGATTTCTTAGCTGCGTCTTCTGTTTCAAAACCATCAGAAATATTATGAGGATATTCCATATCATCCACACTAACAGCCTTATCTATAAAAAATTCTCCTGAATTTTCTTTCATTATATTTCTCTAGGTTTGTAATCAGCTGGCGCCTTCGCCAAAAATTCTTTTAGTTTATCTTGAGATAGTAATCCTTTTTGGGCACCAACATACTGTGTCACAGACATTGCATTAATTGGTGCCCAAAGTAGTGCTTCTTTGAGAGTTTTTCCCATTACTAAACATGCTGTAATTGTAGACTCGTAGGCATCACCAGCACCTGTTCTTTCAATCGGTGTATGAGGATATATTCCCATGAACAAATACTTACCTTCGCCAGTTGGCGAATCCTCACGCGCGTAGGCACCATTGTATCCATCTGTCATTACAATGTGTCGTGGACCAAGATTGTGTAGCATGTCCATGAGCTTTTTCTTGTCGGACTCCTGTGTTTCTAAAATTCTTTGAGCTTCTTCAACATTACAAAACAATATGTCGCTGTGTTTATATATATCCTTTAGTGATTCCTTGCCTAATTTTATTTGAAATGTTCCAGGCTGAAAGGCTAATTTTGTCTCTGGATGAGCATCGAGCCACCTAGCAATTTCATGATGAAAACCTTCTGTATTTTCACCAAGTGATGTTAGATAAATCCACTTTGGTGCTTTGAAATTCTTAGGTAAAGTTCTATTGAAAGGAGAGTGGTTTACCAAAATGGTTCTTTCCACGTCATACCAAAGTACATAATGATAGTTCGTTGGTAATTTTTCATCTGTATCAATGTAATCACATGATACGTTATTCTTTGCCAATTCTTGAAGACAGTCTTTTCCATTCTGATCATCACCGATTGTAACCATGAGAGCACTTTTTAGTCCCAAACGTGAGGCAGACACTGCTGCATTTGCACTGTTGCCAACTGCTTTTACTACTTCAACAGATTCAAAAGGAACTTTGTCGCCAAAACGCACACAAAGTTCGCATGCAGTCTTATCTAATTTACAATGTACATTTGCATCCTTAAGCCGAATAAAAGCATCAGTAACAATGTCACCAATTGCAACAAAATCATAAGTTTCGTTTCTAGAAAACCACATATATGTCTATATTGTAGCATGAATATAATTACGCATGGTATAATTCTCCACATGAAGCAATCAAACATGGATTCAATCGCCGATGGAATATTTGCGATTGTTATGACCCTACTGGTTTTCGAGATAAAAGTGCCTGCAATATACGGAATTGTCACAAATGAAGCCATCTGGAAGTCTATGATTGTGCTTTATCCACTTTTCCTGAGCTATATACTCTCTTTTTCTCTGCTTTTTACTTACTGGAGGTCGTATCATTTAATTGCATCTGTATACGCGAAAAATACTGATTTCACACTTACAAATATTGCAGGAGTTTTCTTTATGCTTGTTGCACTTGCTCCTTTTTCCTCACATTTGCTTGGTACATATAGCGAAGTACCTATGGCTATAATACTTTTTGCTACAAACATAATACTCGTTAGTCTCACACTATTTTTGATGAGAAAGTACGCGACTCGTGCAGCAACAATTGAAAACGAACCGGTATCAAAACAAGAGAACCATCGTGCCTATACTAGAATATTGTTTCCAGTATTTTGTTCACTGATTGCAATAATTGTAAGTTTTACTGATACAAAATTGGCATTATTTTTATTGACCATTGGAATACTGTTTAACCTTTCCAAGGATAGTACACACATTATTTTCAGTGTTATAAATCCACTAATCGGGAGAAAACTTGGCTAATATGAAGACACTACGCGAATACATTAAAGACGCAGGGGATAATGGAATAGCAGTTGGGCATTTTAATTTTTCTAGTATAGAAGTACTGGAAGCAATTTTTGAATCAGCGCTGGAACTTAATGTCCCGGTGATTGTAGGTACAGCTGAAGGTGAGGAAGGATTCGTGGGGACCGAGCAAGCAGTAGCACTGGTGAAAACATTTAGAGATAAATATAATTTTCCAATATTTCTAAACGCTGATCATCATTACACATTTGAAAGTGTGAAAAAGTCTATTGATGCAGGATACGATATGGTAATTTTTGACGGAGCGAAACTTCCACTTGATGAAAACACAAAAATTACAAAACAGTGTGTAGATTACGCACGTACTGTTAGGAGAGATGTGCTTGTAGAAGCAGAGTTAGGATACATCGGCCAAGCTTCCGCAATTTTAGACTCGATACCTGAAGGCGTAAAACTTGGTGAGAATGAATTAACTAAACCAGAAGAAGCCGTTAAGTTTATTTCTGATACTGGAATTGACATGTTTGCACCGTCTGTTGGAAATGTTCATGGAATGTTGCGTTCGGTTCCTGATCCAGATTTGAACATTGAAAGAATCAAGGAAATTAAAAAAGCAGTATCAATTCCGCTTGTACTTCACGGTGCTTCAGGAAATACTGATGTAGATATACGAAACGCGATTAATGCTGGTATTGCTGTTGTACATGTAAATACAGAACTTCGTAGGGCTTGGACAGATAGCCTAAAGGCACATGTTACAGAACACCCAGATGACGTAGCACCCTATAAGGTACTCAAGGAATCAAAAGAGTCCGTAAAAAAAGTTGTTACAGAAAAACTAAAATTGTTTAACGGAATCCAATGAAGGATGAAATACAAAAAATATTTGAAGGTGATATAGATGATAGTGTAGAAACACTATCAAAATATTCACATGATGCCTCGCTTTTTGAAATACGTCCGCAATTAGTTTTATATCCCAAACATTCAAAAGATATAGAGAATCTTGTTCTTTGGGTGAGAGAAAACAAAGCTAAATATCCGAGTCTATCAATTACTGCGCGCTGTGCTGGTACATGTATGTCTGGTGGATCAATTAATAACTCTATTATCATTGATTTCACAAAATACATGAATAAAGTTATTAGTATAGGAAAATCTGAAAAAGAAATAATGAAACCACTCTTCACTTCGTCACGTGATGTTGAGATAACAGGCTACGCTATAACACAACCAGGTGTATTTTATCGTGATTTTGAGCCACAGACTTTTGAGAAGGGCCTCCTACTTCCGTGCTATACAGCATCAAAAAGCTTAAATGCGCTGGGTGGAATGGTTGGTAATAATTCTGGGGGAGAACTAACACTTCGGTACGGAAAAACAGAAGACTATATATCCGAGCTTAAGGTAGTATTTTCTGATGGACATGAATACAGTGTCAGACCCATTACAAGGAGAGAACTTTACCAGAAAATTGCTGAGCCTACATTTGAAGGAAAAGTTTACAAAGAAATGTTTGATCTTATTACAGAGCACGAGGAACAAATTAAAAATGCAAAACCAAAAGTTACAAAAAATTCAGCAGGATATTATTTGTGGAATGTATTACAAAGAGGAAAAACCGAAGCTGATGATATTTTCGATCTTACCAAACTCATAGTAGGTTCACAGGGAACCCTAGGAATCGTGACAGAGATTAGGTGGAAACTAGTGGAAAAAATTGAAAAATCAAAACTACTAGTACTTTTTCTAAAAGATTTCAAGGAGATTGGGGCCATAGTAGATGAGTTGCTTGTGACTGATCCAATTAGTATTGAATCATATGATGACAAAACATTTTGGTTGGCAGTAAAGTTCTTTAAGGATTTTGTGAAAAATAAAGGATTCTGGTCAACAATTAGATTTGGTTTAGAATTTCTTCCAGAAGTATTTATGACTTTGCGTGGTGGAGTACCGAAGCTTATTATTTTATCTGAATATGCTGGTAAATCAGAGAGTGAAATAAATTTAAAAGCGCAAAAGGCATACAGTAGTATGAAAAAATTTGGTCTGAAAATGCGAGTAACAAAATCATCACAGGAAGCTGAAAAATATTGGACAATGCGAAGAGACAGTTTTGCATTATTACGTAAACATGTTGCAGGCAAGAGAACCGCACCATTCATAGATGATGTGATCGTACGCTCAGAATTCTTGCATGATTTTCTTCCTAAGATTAATACTCTAATACAAGAATATCCTAATCTTGTTTATACAATTGCTGGACATGCTGAAAATGGCAATTTTCATATAATCCCTCTAGTAGACCCTAGTGATCCAAAACTAGTAGATACTGTAGTGGAATTATCAAAACGCGTATATGATTTAGTACTATCATACGGTGGATCAATAGATGCTGAGCATAATGATGGCATAGTTAGAACCCCATACCTAAATCAAATGTATGGAGATGCTATATATGCACTTTTCGAGAATACTAAATCAATTTTTGATCCCTTAAATATGTTTAACCCTGGGAAGAAGGTGGGTGGCACGATAGAAAATCTAAAAGAGGCTTTAGTGCAACCACACAAAAACACACAACACTCTTCTTAGCAAGTAACAGCGTAGGGATATTGTCGTATATATATGTAGGTCGAATACCTTGCATTTTGGTGTTTTTTGTGTAGAATTTACAATATTATGTTTACGATAAAAGCAAAAAAGCGAAATGACAAGGATAGTCTTGCCTATTTACGGAAGCAAGGAGAAACACCTGCTGTTTTCTACGGTCTTGGTAAGGAAACTACACCAATTTCAATTCCATCCAAGGAATTTCAAAAAATATGGAAGGAAGCAGGTGAATCCACTACAATTAGCCTAGAGACTGATAATGGTACTGTAAATACACTCATCCACGATGTGGCTATTGATCCACTGACGGGTTATCCACTCCACGCGGATTTTCTTGTAATTGATATAAATAAAAAGATTTCAGTTTCTGTACCACTTGAATTTGAAGGTATAGCACCCGCTGTAAAAGAAGGAATAGGAACACTCGTCAAGGTTATGCATGAGATAGAAATCGAGGCATTGCCCAAGGATTTGCCTCACGCAGTAGTAGTTGATATTTCTAATCTAACTGGTTTGGATAGTCAGATAACAGTAGCGGAACTTAAACTTCCTTCAGGTGTTGTAGCAATGGCTGACAAAGATGAGGTTGTAGCCGCTATTTCTGTAATGAAAGAAGAGAAGGAAGAAGAAGCGGCACCAGTAGATCTATCTGCAATTGAAGTTGAAAAGAAGGGTAAGAAGGAAGAAGAGGCTCCAGTGGAGGAAACTGCGTAATCTATATAAGATTCGCAAAACATGAATCTTACAAAACATTTTAAAAATAGAATATTTACACTTATATTACTGACGCTAATAGCATCAACTCTTTTTGTGTTGCATGCAAAAATATCAAGTGCCCAAAGTGCACTTGATATTGCACAAAGTGATAGGGCAGCACTTGAGACCGAGCTTGCTAATCTGGAAGCCCAAATTGCCCAAAAGCAGGAAGAATTAAAACAACAACAAGGGCAATCTGTAACTTTAAATAACGAAATTGCTAAGTTAAAAACCCAAATAGACAAATCAAAACTGGATATAAAAGCAAAAAGTTTAGTTATACAAAAACTCGGTGGAGAAATTACAGAGAAAAGCCAAAAAATCGAAAGTCTAAGTGAGAAAATTGACCGTGAGAGGGAATCACTTGGTCAGCTAATTAAGAAGACAAATGAGATAGACAATAGTAATCTGATACACGTTGTGCTTTCAGATAAGAGTCTTTCAAATTTTTATGTTGACCTAGATTCATTTTCTTCAATCAAAGCCTCTATAAAATCCTCTGTTGATCAAATAAAAGGAATTAAATCAGAAACCGAAAACGAAAAACAAAATCTGGAGGAAAAGCAAAATGCTGAACTTGACGCAAAAGCAGAGCTTGAAAGAGCAAAAAAAGCAGTTGAAAACAATCAAGCTGAGCAAAAAAAATTACTTTCTATAAGTAAAAATAAAGAAAAGGAGTTTCAGGCAATACTAGATGAGCAGGCCAAAAAAGCGGCTCAAATTAAGGCTAGGCTGTTTTCTCTTGCTGGAGGAGGTGCTGCTATTCCTTTTGGTGTGGCACTTTCATATGCGGAATTTGCATCCACTAAGACAGGAGTACGTCCAGCTTTCATATTAGCTATTCTTACACAAGAAAGTAACCTAGGACAGAATCAGGGTAAATGTTATTTAACTGTACCTGAAACAGGTGCTGGAATAAGAGTTACCACAGGAGCAATTCTGGCTAAAGTTATGAAGCCGTCACGTGATGTTGCGCCATTTTTAGAAATAACAAGTAGTCTCGGTTTTGATCCTTATAAGACTGTTGTGTCCTGTCCACTTTCCGGTGGAGGATACGGTGGTGGTATGGGTCCATCCCAGTTCATTGCCTCAACGTGGAATATTTTAAAATCTAGAATTGCAAGTGCCTTAGGAACAGGTATAGCAAATCCTTGGTCACCTAAAGACGCTATTACAGCTTCTGCAATATATCTAGGAGACATGGGTGCTAGTACTCAAGGCTACACAGCAGAACGTAATGCAGCTTGCCGATATTATTCTGGAAGAAAGTGTGATAATAAAAAACCAGCTAACAGCTTCTACGGAAATAGCGTTATGAGCTTAGCAAGTAAAATCCAAGATGATATAGACTATCTTAAGAAATATGGAATTTCGAAGAGATAGAAATTATAATTTGCCTTTTAAAATAAACGTGCTACAATAGCGCCTATGAAAACAGATACACACCCAACATATTTCCCTGAAGCAAAAGTGACCTGCGCATGCGGATCAGTTTTTAAAATTGGCTCAACAATTGATGGTTTTTCTGTAGAAATTTGTAGTCAATGTCATCCATTCTACACTGGTAACGAAAAGGTACTAGATACTGCAGGACGCGTCGATAGATTCAAGAAACGCCAAGAAGCTTCTAAAAAGAAAGCAAAATAACGTAGATCTACAAAAAGAAACCGCAAGTCGGTTTCTTTTTGCATGCTAGAATATAAATATATGGACTGGGATAGAGAAGAACTAAAAAAGAATTATAAAACAAGTTTTCTTATTGAATCATATGAGAGACTCGAGATTGAAGAAGAAAAAATAAAAGACATGATCTCAGATGATCAGTCTCTTTTTGAGCTTGGCAAGGACGAATTAGAAACAATTCGAACCCAGAGAGATGCTATAGAAAAGCAGATAAATGCAATATTAGAAAAAGACAAGGAGGAAGAAGAATTTCCAAATGAAATAATCCTTGAGGTACGTGCTGGAGCTGGAGGAGATGAAGCATCACTTTTTGCATGGGAAATTGCACAAATGTATGAGCGTTATGCTGACACAAGAGGATGGGATTGGAAAATAATTAGTTCATCTGAAAGTGCAGTGAGTGGTTACAAAGAAGCTTCAATAGAAATAAAAGGGAAAGATGTTTATAAAGATTTGAGATACGAAACAGGTGTACACCGCGTACAGAGAACTCCAGCAACAGAAAAAAATGGACGCATACATACCTCTACAGCTTCTGTTGCAATTTTGCCGATTCGAAAAAAAGTTACATTTGAAATAAATCCTAGTGATTTAGATATGGAGTACTCACGTTCAGGTGGAGCAGGTGGACAAAACGTGAACAAAGTGGAAACAGCTGTGAGATTGATTCACAAGCCCACTGGAATCGATGTACGTTCAACATCTGAGCGAAGTCAGCTTGCAAACCGAGAAAAAGCTATGGAAATCCTCCAGGCTAAATTGCTTCAAATGAAAGAGGAAGAAGAAGCCAAAAAATATTCTAGCGACC
Source organism: Minisyncoccota bacterium (assembly GCA_041907605.1). Lineage (GTDB taxonomy): Bacteria > Patescibacteriota > Minisyncoccia > Phycocordibacterales > UBA9973 > JAYRGZ01. The sequence goes on from JAYRGZ010000014.1 coordinate 36,710, forward strand.
GTAAAAATCAAATTGGTACAGCAGACCGAAGTGAAAAGATAAGAACATATAACTTTCCACAGGATAGAGTAACCGATCACCGTATAAAACAATCATGGTCAAATTTGCCGCAAATTCTCATGGGCAATATTGATAAAATCATAAAAGCCTTACAGGAAGGCACGGTAGGGACAGATGATAGCGAATAACTAGCCTTTTAATTAAATGTGTGGTATACTTGTAGAAGTAGTTTTCTTATTGGAGATTACGTTTTAATAGTCCCTGTATCAGGGATTCTGTACATTCGGTATAGAATTAGTTAGATGTGTAGCGATACACAAAAGTAAATGGCTAAGAAATTATATGTCGGCGGTCTACCTTATAGTACAACCGACAACGAGCTCAAAGATCACTTTGCAGCTGCAGGTTCAGTATCAAGTGCAATTATTATCAAGGACAAGATGACAGGCCGATCAAAAGGTTTTGGATTCGTAGAAATGGATAATGATGATGACGCTGACAAGGCTGTCTCAATGTTCAATGGACAAGATTTTGGTGGAAGAAAATTGACTGTTAATGAAGCTCGACCACTCGAGAGTCGTCCAAACAGAGGATAACACTGACTTTTCTAAACAAACACCCCCGAAAGGGGGTGTTTTATGTTGCGGTGTAATGGTATTTTTGATATAGTGGCACAGAGCGAAATAGGCTCAGTTTTTTTATTTAGCTCAATCTCTATGCGTGTGTAGTTCAGTGGTAGAACGCTGTCCTGATAAGACAGAGGTCGAAGGTCCGATTCCTTCCACACGCACAAACAGGTGAAATTATGGAAATTTAACCTGTTTAAGGATGAATACAAACAATCAAAAGTTCCTGCGGGTAGGATTAGTCCTATTCGCGAAGATATCCGCTTGGGTAGCATTTCCAATTGTAATTGCCCTATATTTTGGAAAATGGTTGGATAGCAAAACCGGTAATGAAAATTTATTCTTTCTTATTTGTACTGGAATTGCGTTTGTTGTTTCCATGATAGGTATAACAAGAGAAACGCTAAAATATATTGAGAATATAAAAAATGACGCAAGAAAATAATTTAAATGACATCATAAACGAGCCCGCACAAGAGAATGCACCACAGGAAAGTGGTGAAATTGAACACGCGACAACACTGTACGCTGAACCAGTATTCTCGATTGGAAATTATCATGTTACAAATGCGTTACTTACAAGTACGATTTCAGTATTCGTAATTGTACTAATGTCAATTTTAATAAAAGCAAATATCAAGAAAGTTCCAGGTAAATTTCAAGCGTTTTTTGAAACAATATTAGAAGGAGCACTATCACTTGCCGATCAGGTCACTGGTAGCAGGAAAAAGACACAAAAAGTATTTCCACTTGTTATGGCAATATTTTTCTTTGTATTGATAAACAACTGGATAGGAATATTACCATTTGGTGCATTTGGGCTTCTAGAGAAGGGAAATGAAGGCTTATCATTCGTACCATTTTTACGTAGTGGAACTGCAGATATAAATACTACAATTGGTCTCGCTCTTATGGCTGTTTTGGGCTCAAATATATTCGGAATTTTCTCTATTGGGGTCTGGAAAACACTCAATAAATATGTTAATCTAAAGGCTCTCGGACACATGGTTACGAAGGTTCGTCACGATCCTACAATACTACTTGTTGCTCCGATTATGTTCTTTGTTGGAATCCTAGAATTAATAGGTGAAGCTGCAAAAGTTGCATCACTTTCTTTTCGTCTCTTTGGTAATGTTTTTGCTGGAGAAGTACTCCTTGGTTCTATGGCAGCACTTCTCGCATATATATTGCCTGTACCGTTTTTATTCCTTGAAGTTTTTGTTGGATTAATTCAGGCACTAATATTTTCAATGTTAACTCTAGTGTATTTCACAATAGCGTCAGAAGATCACGATGAGGAACATCATGAGTAATGGTAAGTCAAACTTTGTTGAGAATTTATCTCTATAAAGTTTGCCCTATCATAATTAAAAGGGTTTATTATTAATAAGTAATTATAAAATATGGAATACGCACAACTTGCAAAAGGTTTAGCTATCGGTCTTGGTGCTATTGGACCTGGTATCGGTATCGGTCTTATCGGTGCAAAAGCTATGGAGGCGATTGGCCGCAACCCTGAAGCATCAAACAAGGTGCTCGTACCTATGCTTATCGCATCAGCTTTCGCTGAAGCTATCGCTATTTACGCTCTTGTTATAGCATTCTCTATTAAGTAGTTAGTAGTTGCCAGATTTAAGATTTGAGTAATCCGATCTTAAATCTCAAACTGCTTGTTACGCAGTATTAATTTAAATCTTAAATCTTTAATCTAAATTCATGGATTCACTTATAGCTACATTTCATATTGACTGGAAAATAATAATCGCACAGATGGTAAACTTTGCCATTGTGTTTTTTGTGCTGTACCGGTTTGCAATTAAACCGCTCTCCAAACTTATGTCAGAACGACAAACTGAAATAAAGAAAGGATTAGATGATGCAGAACAGAATAAAAAAATTCTGGAGGATACTCAGAAAAGTTATGATGATGCATTAGCTCAAGCTCGCAAAGAAGGTACAGCAATAATTGCTGAGGCGAAGAAGGAAGCTAGCAAGAAAAAGGACGAACTTATTAAGATTGCAGAAAATGATGTCGCTACAATGCTCAAAAATGGTAAATCTGCCCTAGATTCTGAAAAGCAGAAAATGATTGCGGATGCTAAGAAAGAGCTAGCGTCTCTTGTAGTTATGAGTACCGAAAAAGTTTTAAGTGGTGTAGTAGATAAGGATATGAGAGAGAAAATTTCTAAAGCAACAGTAAAAGAAATATAGAATGAAAAAAATCAGTACAAATGAATACGCAGAAATCCTATTTGAGATTACTCATGATAAAAGTGGAAAAGAATTAGAAAAAGCTTTGAAAGTATTCACATCATACTTATCGAGGAATAAATCTTTAGGAAAATTTGAAGAAATAAAAAAGTCATTTGTGAGTTTAGTAGATGGTAAACATGGTGTCGTCAGAGGGAAAATTTTCACAGCACAAAAACTACACAGAGACGAATTGTCCGAAATCAGTAAGAGTTTAGAAAAAACATTCAATGCCAAGGAGATAATACTAGAAGAAATTGAGGATGATAAATTGGTTGCTGGATGGAAGATACGAACTGAAAATTATTTGATTGATGGAAGTGTACGAGGTCGGATTGATAAATTAGGATTAGTGCTTACAAAATAAATTTATGGCAAACACACAACATATATTAGAACAATTAAAAAATGAGATCGAAGGTTTTGATGGGAGTACAACTCGTGAGGAGATTGGTACTGTACTTGAAGTCGGTGACGGTATCGCTCGAGTATCAGGACTTCGAGGTGTAAAAGCATCAGAAATGGTCACGTTTGCAGGTGGAGAGACAGGTGTAGCGCTAAACCTCGAAGAAGACACTGTTGGAATAATTATTCTCGGAGAATTCGGAAAGATTAAGGAGGGGCAGGAAGTTCGTCTAACAGGAAAAATTCTAGAAATAGGTGTTGGCGATTCTATAGTAGGACGTGTTGTCGATCCACTTGGTCACGCACTCGATGGTAAAGGAGATATAAAAGTAGAGCAAACACTTCCAATTGAACGCGTAGCACCCGGAGTTATTACTCGTCAGTCAGTTGATCAACCAGTGCAAACTGGTATTAAAGCAATTGACGCTCTTGTCCCTGTTGGACGTGGACAACGTGAACTTATAATCGGAGATCGTCAGACCGGAAAGACTGCTATCGCAATAGACACAATACTAAACCAAAAAGGTCAGAATATGATTTGTGTGTACGTAGCTATCGGTCAGAAGGATTCTAAACTCCGAGCACTTGAGACTCGTCTACGCACAGCAGGAGCAATGGATTACACTGTTATTGTTTCAGCTGGAGCATCAGATCCATCTCCTATGCAATACCTAGCACCTTACGCTGGCGTGACAGTAGCTGAATACTTCATGGATAAAGGACAAGATGTACTTATCATCTATGATGATCTATCAAAGCATGCTGTTGCATACCGTGAAATTTCACTTCTCCTTCGTCGTCCACCAGGTCGTGAAGCGTATCCTGGAGACGTTTTCTATCTTCACTCAAGACTTCTTGAGAGAGCTTGTCGAAGAAACAAAGAACACGGTGGCGGATCAATTACCGCACTTCCTATAATCGAAACTCAAGCAGGAGATATCTCAGCGTACATCCCAACAAACGTGATCTCTATCACTGACGGACAGATATTCCTAGAAACTGATTTGTTCTACAAAGGTGTTCGCCCTGCAGTAAACGTGGGATTCTCTGTGTCCCGTGTGGGTGGTTCAGCACAAATTAAAGCAATGAAAAAAGTTGCGGGAACTTTGAAACTCGACCTTGCACAATTCCGTGAGCTTGAAGCTTTTGCGCAATTTGGTTCTGATCTCGATCAAGCAACACGAAATCAAATCGAACGTGGACGCCGTGCAGTTGAACTTCTAAAACAAACTCAATATTCACCGATGCTTGTACAGCACCAAGTAGTATCTCTCTACGCTCTAACACGTGGATATATGGATACTGTACCTGTTGCTAAGATTAGGGAATTCGAAGCTGGATTAATCGAATTCGTTGAAGCAAACTGTGAAGAATTTATATCTGACATAACTACGAAAAAGATGTGGGAAGAAGCTAGTGAAGCAAAATTAAAAACTACGATTGAGAGTTTTAAATCAACATTTCTAAGTTAATAAATTAAGATGGCTGGATCATTAGATATAAAAAGACGAATAAAGAGTGTGAAAAACACGAAGAAGATTACCAAAGCCATGGAGCTGGTTTCTGCTTCCAAAATGAAGCGCGCAGTGAGCGCGACTCTGGCATCTCGTCCATACTCAAAAACATCTTGGGAAATTCTCGGTGCCTTGTCACAAATTTCGGCTGATAGTGAACACCCACTGCTTAAACAAAATGAGGTAAGGAATATTTTGATAGTACTAATTAGCTCAAATCGTGGTCTCTGCGGAGCATACAATGCTCAAATAATTCGCAAGGTTATAGAGACTATCAAATCAGAAAGTGACAAAAATGTTTCTTTTGTTGCTGTAGGAAAGAAGGGTGAGGCAGCACTAAGAAGACTAGGGCAGAATATCGTGGCATCATTCACTGAAATTCCCGACAATGCGACATTGCGTGATGTCATGCCGATTGGAAATATGGTGATGAATGATTTCAAGAAAAATTCCTATGACAAAGTCTATATCGCATACACAGACTTTATCTCAGCCCTTCTATCTAAACCAATCATCCAACCACTACTACCAATATCAAACGAAGGATTAACACTTGTAAATAGTGAAACTGATAATAATAAGGCCAACAATACTGCTTATACCTTCGAGCCAGGTTATGAAGTACTAATGGATAAACTGGTTGAAAAGATTGCTAGAGCTCAGGTATATCAAATGATTCTAGAATCCTCAGCCTCTGAGCAATCCTCTCGCATGATGGCTATGAAGAATGCATCGGAAGCTGCAGGGGAAATGATTGATGATCTGACACTAGCATTCAACAAAGCTCGTCAGGCATCTATAACAAAGGAAATATCAGAAATTAGCGCCGGTATGGCATCAGTTAGTTAAATTATTAGACATTATTAATCCAAGCACAAAATTATGAAAGGAAAAATTACATCAATTATCGGACCAGTCGTAGACGTAGAATTCGTAGAGAATCTACCGGCAATTTACAATGCGCTCATTGTTAAAAATGGCGCTAAAGAATTAACTTTGGAAGTAGAGCAACATGTGGGAGGTAACGTTGTTCGTGCTATTGCTATGGATACTACAGACGGACTTTCTCGTGGAGCAGAAGTTACTGACACTGGATCACCAATTTCTGTACCAGTAGGTGCGCCCGTACTTGGAAGAATGTTCAATGTCCTAGGAGAACAGATTGATGGTAAGGAAGAAATCAAAGGCAAAGGAAAAGTTTCTTCAATTCACCGAAGTGCACCGGAATTCGTAGATCAATCAACTAAAACAGAAATTCTAGAAACTGGTATCAAGGTTATTGATCTTATTTGTCCTATTGTAAAAGGAGGTAAGGTTGGACTCTTCGGAGGTGCTGGAGTAGGTAAGACTGTTGTTATCCAGGAGCTAATTCACAATATCGCATCAAATCACGGAGGTTACTCAGTATTTGCCGGTGTTGGAGAGAGAACTCGTGAAGGAAATGACCTATATCATGAAATGAAAGATTCAGGAGTGCTAGACAAAGTAGCCATGGTTTTCGGACAAATGAATGAACCACCAGGTGCTCGTATGCGTGTAGCTCTCACAGGACTTACTATGGCTGAAAATTTCCGCGACGAAGAAGGAAAGGATGTGCTTTTCTTCATCGACAACATTTTCCGCTTCACACAAGCTGGATCTGAAGTGTCAGCGCTTCTCGGACGTATTCCATCTGCTGTGGGATATCAGCCAACTCTCGCCTCAGAAATGGGAGCGATGCAGGAACGCATTACCTCTACAAACAAGGGCTCTGTTACTTCTGTTCAAGCAGTTTATGTGCCAGCTGATGACCTCACAGATCCTGCACCAGCTACGACATTTGCACACCTAGACTCTACAGTGGTGCTCAACCGTTCACTCACTGAGCTTGGTATTTATCCAGCGGTAGATCCACTAGACTCATCTTCTACAATTTTGGATCCAAACATTGTCGGCAAAGATCACTATGAGACTGCTCGTGAAGTTCAAAGAATTCTACAACGATACAAAGATCTTCAGGACATCATTGCAATCTTGGGTATGGAAGAATTATCTCAAGAAGACAAAGAGCTTGTAGTACGTGCACGTAAAATCCAGAAATTCCTATCACAGCCATTCTTCGTCGCAGAGCAATTTACCGGTGCACCGGGACAATATGTCTCACTTGCTGACACAATAAGATCATTCAAAGAAATCCTAGAAGGTAAGCATGACGACAAACCTGAACAAGAATTTTATATGAAGGGAGCACTCTAGTTAACAGATTTAAGATTTAAGTTATAAGGAATAAAAAATTCCTTTTCTAAAATCTCTAATCTAAAATCTTTAATCTAATGACAAAGCAATTACAACTAAAAATAATCACGCCAGAACGCATAGTACTTGAGGAGCTAGTGGATTTGGTGACTTTGCCTACTACAGAAGGTGAGATTACAATCCTGCCAGATCATATTCCACTTATCTCAACTCTTGCCTCAGGCGACGTAGTGGCCAAAGTAAATGGTGAAGTAATACCTATGGCGGTTTCTGGTGGATTTATAGAGGTATCTGACAATGTGGTCAAGATACTGGCTGATTTTGCAGAACATGTGTCAGAAATAAATGATGATGCGGTAGAGAAGGCACGGAGTCGCGCAGAAGAAATCAAAAAGATGAAGGACAACAATGAAGTTGTAGACTTTGAGCACTACGAGGCTGAACTCGAACGATCTCTAACTCGCGTGAAAATTGCCGACAAGTGGCGCAATAAAAAGTATAGAATCTAGTATATGGAAAACACTCATACAATTCTTCTATATTACAAATATGTAAAATTGGATGACCCAAAGATAGAAATGGAAAAGCAGAGAGCGATCTGTGAGGTACTTGGTCTTACCGGTAGAATTATAGTTTCAGAAGAAGGAATCAACGGCACTTGTGAAGGAACAACGGAAAATACTGAGAAATATATAGCTTGGATGGATAAGCAAAAGAAATTTAGAAATATTCATTGGAAGAAGAGCGTAGGAACAGGGAATGCCTTTCCAAAATTATCTGTGAAGGTTCGTAAAGAAATAGTATCTCTTCACTTAGATGAAAATGAAGATATTAATCCCAATGTTGTGACAGGTAAAAAACTAAAACCTGACGAGCTACGTAAATGGTATGAAGAAAATAAGAATTTCTATATTGTTGATATGCGAAATGATTATGAGCTAGAAGTTGGTAAATTTGAAGGCACAGTATTTCCGGGACTTGAGAATTTTCGTGATTTGAAGAAAAATTTGAATATTATAGATGATTTAAAAGATAAGACGGTACTCACTGTCTGTACAGGAGGTGTTAGATGTGAGAAAGCCTCAGGACTACTACTTAAAAGCGGTTTTAAGGACGTATACCAGCTAGATGGAGGAATAGTAAGTTATATGGAGAAATACCCTGGCAAGGACTTCAAGGGCTCTCTATACGTATTTGACCAGAGAGTTACCATGAACTTCGATGGCGATAAGCATGAGATAATTGGTAAATGTTATAGATGCTCTAATCCGTCTGAGAGGTATGTGAATTGTGCGAATTTAATGTGCCACAAACATTTTATTTGTTGTAAAAATTGTGATACAGCAAATGGATCATTTTGTAGCACGAAGTGTGAAGAAACTGTATTAGCAGTGAAAAATTAGGTATACTTCCAAAATGGTTGATGTCAAAAAATCAAGCGGCAGACAGGAGCCTTTTAATAGGCAGAAACTTTGTATATCACTGGAAAATGCTGGAGCACCACACGATATTGCCCAATCAATTTGTAGAAATATTGAACAAAAAATTACTCCAAACATCTCTACACACAGAATCTTCAGATCAGCTCTCCGTGAATTAATAAAAACAAATCGTGACGTAGCAGCACGTTACAGTATTCATCGTGGTATTGCTGCACTTGGTCCTGCTGGTTTTTTCTTTGAACAATATGTTGAAGCTATACTACAGGCTTATGGCTACAAGACCAAGAGAGATACTATTATGAAGGGCGCTTGCATAAGTCACGAGATTGATTTGACTGCTACAAAGGATAATGTTCATTACTTATTTGAGCTCAAGTACCACAACGAACAGGGAATAAAAACTCATGTACCCGTGGTAATGTATGCCGATGCGAGACTACAAGATATTTCAAAAATTGAAAACAGAAAAGAAAAAAACAGGTACGAACATCGTATGTGGCTAGTAACGAATACAAAATTTACCGATACCGCAATCACATATGCAAAATGCAAACACATAAAATTAACCGGTTGGAACTATCCAAAAAACGAAAGCTTGGAAGATCTGATAGCGAATAAAAAACTTTATCCAGTTACAATCCTACCTTCCATTTCAAGCGATATACTCACAATTCTTGCTGAGAGGAAAATAATCTTGGCTCAAGATCTAGCAACATATGATATCGGTGATCTAATTTTACTTGGCATGAACGAAGCAACAGCACGTAAAATACAGGAGGAAGTAAGGGGACTATTCGTATAATCTATGACAACACTTTACGTTATTGCGACACCAATAGGAAACTTGGGAGATATATCATCGAGGGCATTAAAGATACTTTCTGAAGTTGATACTATTTTATGTGAAGATACACGTGTTACAAAGAAACTTTTATCACACTTTGGTATTACAACTAGAACAATGAGTTACGACGCCCACACATCTGGTAGCAAGCACCGAACCATCCTAGAAATGCTTTCAAATGGAAGGGACCTTGCCTTAGTAAGTGATGCCGGAACACCGTGCATTTCTGATCCAGGAGTAATGCTAATCAATGAAATATACAAAGAGTTCGGTGACAAAATAAAAATATCTCCTATCCCCGGTGCAAGCGCGCTAACAGCACTTTTGTCTGTATCAGGATTGAGCTCTATGCCATTTACGTTTTTAGGTTTTATACCTCAAAAGAAGGGAAGAGAGACCTTTTTCAAAAAGCTTAATGATTACGAACATACTGTTGTAATGTATGAATCACCACATAGATTTATGAAAACAATTGAATCTCTTTCAAAAAATCTGGACGATAAGAAAATTATTGTGATCGGACGTGAAATTACAAAGATGTTTGAGGAAATAAAACGCGGAAATATTCTAGAAATTTCTAAGTATTTTGCGGAAAACCCTTCGAAGGTAAAAGGTGAATTTACAATTATTATTGGACAGTAATAATTTTTAAAAAGTTAGATTAAATAGTATAATAGCAACATGAAAAAACGATATATATTTCTCATCTGCGGATTTCTGATAGCAGTAATGCCAATACTCGGATTTCCAAGCTCATTTAAAAATATATTTTATATAATAATCGGTATAGTGTTGATTGTCTTATCATATAAATGGGGTGATGCGAGCGAGATTAGAAGACAAGGTGAGGCTGTAGTTGAAAAGACTTTCGCGGAAAATAAGCCAAGCAACAAGATGGATTCAATCCACATAAATGAGAGTAATTGATTACATACTAATAGCTTTTTCTTTGTTCTTAGCCGGAGGAGCCTATTTTTTTATTCCTGCTATGGCAAAAGTTCAGTACATCAGTGACAATTTTTCATCAGCACACGAGATTCCACTCCTCGATCAAAATTCTAATATTTTAGAAACCGAAGTAAAAGCAGAAGAACCATTTGTTGCTACTCACATAAAAACTCCAGTACCATTAAAAGCTATATATATGTCTTCTTGGGTAACTGGAACAACAAAGTTTAGAGATAGCCTAATAAAGACAATTGATACAACAGAAATAAATGCTGTGGTAATTGATATCAAGGATTACTCTGGAAGAATCTCATATGAAGTACATGACCCAGCACTTATTGAAATAGGGTCACAGGAGAAAAGAATACCTGACATAAGAGGTCTCATAAAAATGCTACATGAAAAAAACATTTATGTGATTGGTAGAGTTGCAGCGTTTCAAGATGCATACATGATTAAAAAATTTCCTGAGTATGCCGTAAAGACAAACACTGATAGAAACAAAGTATGGGGTGATCACAAGGGAATAGGATGGATTGATGCCGGGGAGCAAAAAATGTGGGATTATCTTATAGCAATAGGAAAGGATGCCTACAATAGTGGTTTCGACGAACTAAACTATGACTACATTCGCTTTCCGAGTGATGGTAATATGAAAGATATCTACTATCCAGTAAGTGACGGGAAGGTAAAACGTGATGTGATTAAATCATTCTTTGAGTATCTTAATCAGAATATGAAGGATACCGGTGTAGTACTATCTGCTGATTTGTTTGGTATGACAACAACAAATACAGATGACCTAAATATTGGCCAAGTATTGGAAAACGCATTACCATATTTTGATTATGTTTGCCCTATGGTTTATCCATCACATTTTCCAGCAACCTGGAACGGATATCAAAACCCAGCAACAAAACCATACGAAGTTATAAAATACACGATGGACAAAGCAGTGCAGCGAACAGAAGCACTCGGGATGGATAAAAATAAAATTAGACCGTGGCTTCAGGATTTTAATCTTGGTGCGATCTATACTGCTGATATGGTTAGAAAACAAATACAAGCGACATATGATGCTGGGCTTAATTCCTGGATGCTTTGGGATGCAGCAAATACATACACTGTTTCAGCATTAGAAAGTAATTAATTTTTATGAAATATACAAAAAAGCAAATTCAAAATTTACTTGGAGCAATATGTGTAATTGTTTTCGTTTTTCTAATCGGTTTGTATGTTGGATACAATAACAAGCTATGGGTTGAGAGAGTTATCGGTATCGAAAACAAGAATACACCCCCACAAATTGGTAATGATGCTGATTTTGAGCCATTTTGGAAGGTATGGAGCATCATAAATGACAAATATCCTCATCCAGAGGAAACAAGCAACCAAGATAGAATCTGGGGAGCAATTGAGGGGCTAACAAGCTCATTAAATGATCCATATACTGAATTTTTTCCACCACAAGAATCTAAGCAATTCATGGAACAAATCAATGGTGAATTCTCAGGAGTTGGTATGGAAGTTGGGATGAAGGACAATATTCTCACTGTTATTGCACCACTAAAGGGTTCACCCGCTGACAAGGCAGGTATAAAACCTGGAGATAAAATACTCAAGATTGATTCAAAGGTTACAACCGATATGAAGGTGGATGAAGCAGTAAAATTAATCAAAGGTAAACCTGGAACCAAAATTACTCTCACTCTATATAGACAGGGAAATGATCAATCTTTTGATGTATCACTCACACGAGAAGTTATAACAATTCCTACTATCGAATCTGTTGTGAGAAATGACGGAATACAAATATTAAATATTTACAATTTCGGCACAGGAGTAACCGATGAATTTAAGAAGGAAATTACTTCTTTCAACGCTTCTGGTAGAAAAAAATTGATCATTGATTTAAGAAACAACCCGGGAGGATTTTTGGATGCTGCTGTAGAAATTGCTAGTTACTTTTTGCCACAAGGAGACGTGATAGTGAAAGAAGACTACGGTAATAATCGTGATCAAGATATATATAGAAGTAAGGGTTATAACTCTGTAAATAGTGATGTAAAAATTGTCATTTTAGTAGATGGTGGTTCAGCATCTGCATCTGAAATACTAGCTGGTGCGCTTAGTGAACACAAGAGAGCAACACTCGTAGGCGAACAAACATACGGTAAAGGATCAGTACAAGAGCTTGTTCCGATAACAGACAATACATCACTGAAGGTTACTGTAGCAAAATGGTTAACACCTAACGGTGTATCAATATCACTAAAAGGACTTACACCTGATATAAAAGTATCAATTACCAAGGATGATGTTGCAAATAAACATGATCCACAATTAGAACGTGCAGTATCGTATCTAAATAACGGAAAATAATATGAAATTAATTCTCCTAGAAAATATCAAGAAAATTGGCAAGAAGGATGAGATAAAGGAAGTACCAGACGGATATGCTCAAAATTTTCTAATTCCCAGAAAGCTTGCAGTATTAGCTACACCAGAAAGAATTAAGAAACTAGAACTTAGTAAAAAACAAATTGAAGATGAGAAGGGAATGCATTTAGAAATAATGAGATCCAATCTTGAGAAAATTGATAATACTGAGATTGTTATCACCCGAAAAGTGAATTCTAGCGGATCGCTGTTTGCTCAGATTGCCGAAAAGGATATCCAAGAAGAAATAAAAAATGCGTCTAAGATTCTAGTACCTATTGAATACATACAATTATCGGAGCATATTAAACATACAGGCACACATAAAATTATTCTTGGTTCAAAAAGTAAACTTGGAAGAGAATACATCTTAAATTTACAAATAAAGGGTTCATAAACAACAAAATCCCAAATAACTTGGGATTTTGTTGTTTAAAAATCAAATTCTTATATTACGTGAGCTTGTTTATGAACAACAACTTTGCCATCGTAATTCTTTTTTCTACGGTTTGTAAACGATACTACACCGTCTTTCATTGCAAACAATGTATGATCCTTTCCAACTCCTACGTTTTTACCTGCTATGATCTTTGTCCCTCTCTGTCTAATTATTACTGAGCCTTTTTGGGCTTTTTCACCAGCATATAATTTTGTTCCGAGATATTTAGGATTTGAATCACGCAGGTTATGGGCTGTTCCGCCGGCTTTCCTATGTGCCATGGTGTTTAATACTCCTTATTTTTACTATATAATATGGATGTGAGTATACATGATATTTGGACAAAAATCAAGGGGTCAAATGGAGGCAGGGTAGGGGAAACTGCCATAATAATTGCCCTTTTTGTTGTTGCTAATATTGCCTCCTATATGATCGGTTCCTCAAATAATATTAGGGAGACAGCGGACCCAGTTATAATTGCTGGTAATGTAAAAAGCTATGACGAAGCGATTTCTAGTGTAAATCTAAATACTGGCCTAGTTTTTGCATCAAAAAATGGAACCAAATTTTACTATGACAATTGTAGTGGCGGCAAAAGCATCAAGGCTGAAAACAGAATCTGGTTTGAAACAGAAGATGAGGCCAAGTCAGCAGGGTATACACTAGCTACTAACTGCACCCCATAAAAACACAAATGCGAACCTTTTTTTACATACTACTTATAATCTTTGTGGCCTCGACAGTCTATGCTGCCAAGGACGATTTGAAGAATCTTTATATTCGGCTAGAAAGTAAATTCGAATCAATTGATGGGAGTAGTATAAAATTACCGACATTTGCAAACAACTTCTTTAAAAATATAACAAATATAGAGGATCCTCTTACACCAGGACCGCTGATCTTAAAGAACCAAATAGGGAGTTCAATAAATACCAATTTAACGATACAGGGAATTATCTCTAAAACAAACTCTGAAAGAATTGCAATTTCATTAAAACCACTTTCTGAAAATCGTGAACTTGATAATAGTGCGAGTAAAAAGGTTGATGATATGTTTGAAAAACAATACTTCGAGCATATATCTCCAGAAGGTATTGGTGTTTCAGACCTCGCAAAAAATGAGGGCTACGAATATATACTTATAGGTGAGAATTTAGCACTAGGTGGTTTCAAGGATGATGCAGATGTTGTAGCTGCTTGGATGGCTTCTCCTGGGCATAAAGCAAATATTTTAAATAATCGATACACAGAAATCGGTATTGCGGTAAAAAAAGGAATATATCAAGGAAGCGAAGTTTGGATAGCGGTACAACATTTTGGAATGCCTATAGATATATGTCCTAGTGTTGATCAGAAGCTCAAGGTGGAGATAGATAGCAATCAACTACAACTAAACAATCTGGAAGCAGATTTAACATCAAAAAAGGCAGAGATTGACTCAGTGGGCCAAATTAATCAAACACTGTACCAAAGCCTCATACAAGAATATAACCTCACTGTGGGGGAATACAATAGAATCGTAGCAATCATAGAAAGCGATATAAAGACCTACAATGCAGAGGTTGCCGTCTTTAATAAATGTATTAAAGGGGAGTAGGTAAAAGGGCTTTATTTGTTATATATATTTATTTACTATAGTGTCGCACAATATATCTTTTGCGACACTAGAGTTCATTTAAAAACTAGTTAAAGCTTATTACTTATCTACAGGATTGAACTCAACTACTCTTATTGTGGACATATCATCACTTATAACATAGTTAAACGTAGCACTTCCTTGTATGTGGCCATCTTCATAAACAACGCTTCCATTATTTTTTTGTGGATCAATTGAAATACTTGTCACATACCAACTTCCACCTAAAACCGGCTTTTCAGGTGTAATAGTACTTATATTTGATTTAATAAACCTCTCTACGTTATTTACCTCGATATTTGGATCTAATTGTATAACTTCTTTATTTATATTTTTGTAAACAGTAAAAAGTAGGCTTGCCAAAATTAAAGCTGGTATTACAACTAGATAGTATTTTTTCATATATTAATTGTACCACTTCCCTATTTTTATATAATTCAAATAAAAAACTCCCAGAGGGAGCTTTTTATTTCTTCTTATCTTTCTTTGGTTTCTTTTTTTCTTTCTTATGTGTTTCTCCTTTTGCCATAAAATGTTTTTAAAAAATTAATAATAGACTTATTATACAACATAATCATTAAACTAACCTTAATTTAACACTGACAGTATCACCTTCTAATAATCCTTCTTTTTTTCTTATGCTAGATTTAATAGATAGTAAATATGATTTAGTCTTATTTTGAGGAAATAATGCTGTAATCCATTTTGTCGTTCCAATTTTCGCTTCTACTTTTACAAAACCTGCTCCATATTTGGTGGAATTAGCCTTTATACGAATTGATTTAGACGGTTCAATATTTACAAAATACCAACCACCAGTGCCAGGATACTTCCATAATCTTCCACGAACACTTAAATTCATAGTGCGATGCATTTACTTATCAAACAATTCACCCTTCATCCATGGTGTTCCAAGTTTAGGAAGTAGCCATCTATCAAACCCGATCCATCCTGCGGTTCTCCATCCAAGTATAAGAAACAGTTGGAGTAAAAATAAAAGTGGATTTGTACTAACCGTACCAGCAAAAAGATAATTCATATTCATAAATGTACCAAAGAACGCTGCAATACCAGTAAACATTCCCAAAATTAGCGCGGCACCGACTAATAGCTCACCGTATGCAACGATATGAGAGAAAAAAGAAGCATTAGGTATCGCAAAGTGTTCGATAAAATACGCATACCAACCTGATACGTCTGGATGCTCACCGGCTGTTTTACCAAGCGCACCTAATAGAAAGCCTTTAACGGCACCACCGGCTTGTGGGCCTACCCAAATAGGATTAATAACCTTATTTATTCCGGCAACTATCCATTCGTATCCGACATATATGCGTATAAGAAACCAAATCCATGAGAAATTATTGCTAGCAAAAAGAAGCTTGGATAATCTGGGTTCTGGTATTTGAACAATATTTTTTGTATTCATTTTGTTTTTACTTACTTATTAAAATTATAAAATTGAGGCATTGAATTAATTGTTGGTGTTGGATTTACTATAACATTTGTATTAACTTGTGGTGCATTTTGTTCAAACCATGTAGGTTCACCATTTTTTATTCTTTTCATGTTTTCAACAAAACTCCCCCATAGTAGATCAGAAAATATGTTGTTCCAGATATATAAAACTGGTATAGATAAATATTTCTGCCACAGTTTATCCGCTGTACTTTCTATAAATTTAGTATTTTCAACTACAGTAGGTTTTTCTAATACCTCCTTGATACTTACATTAAAATAACCGAGGACAATTACGCCCACGGCTAGAAGGATTATTATACCCAGAATACTTAATCCAGATTGTGTGTATAATCGACTCATAAAAGCTCTTATACCACTATTATAGCACTGTTTTAATCAGTTTGTGATGTGACCGTTGTCGGACCAGTGTATTTAGGCAAATATAGCATTGGGTCCAAATACGCGGCTTTAGCAGCAACAGGCATTGTATAGATTCTGCCACCACAAGTCTTACTTGGAAAAGATTGTATTGATATTCCACTTCCGACAAACATCGAGACGTGTAGATGTGGTCCTGTTGAGTGTCCTGTATTTCCACTATATCCTACTACATCACCCGATTTAACTCGCATGTTATTCTGTGCAGTTGGTAGTGATAAGTGACCATATACAGTAGCCAAACCATTATCGTATTTAATAAACACCCATCTACCATATGATGCACCCGGACAAGTTAGATCTGTATCACCCGTTGCAATAACTGTACCTACCCCAATTGCACGTACAACTGTACCGATAGGAGTGCCGAAATCTACACCGCCATGACTACCTGATGCATACAACCTACCGGAAACAGAAGTTTTACCAAAAAATTGCGTAATATGAATATTATCAAGTGGCCAACTAAATGTACCTTGATGCGGTGAAGCAAAGCTATTTGGATCTAGCACAAATTTTAGTTTAGATTCAAAATCAAAAAGTTCCTTTTCGAATTCAGTTTTTCTTGCCAAACTACTCTTTAGAAGTGAGTTATAATTTGATTCTTGATTCTTAGTGTCTTTTAATAATTTTTGCTTATCTCTATTATTTTGATCAACTATTTTTTTCTGATCAGATAATTGGTTTTTCAATATTACTAAATCGTTCTGTGCCTTCTCCATTTTTGTTTTCTTATCTTCCAGTATATTTTTTGTATCCTTAAGTGTTACAACATGCCCACCAAGTTTCTCTTGTACAGATAGTGATGCATCTACTGTTCGCCATACATTGGTCAAAGTAAACTCTCCTGCCAGTGATTCCACTAGAGGTATCGAATCAATTTCATTGCGAGAACGAACAATTTTTTTTATTGCATCCTGGTTTACAGAAATTGAATCGTTTGTTGTACCAATTTCCTGAGATAAATTTTGTATTGTAAGATCGGTAGCATTAATTTTATTTTGTGTAAGTTTTATATCTAAAGCTAGCTTCTTTGCTGTTATATCTAACTGTTTAATTGAATTCGCTAGTGTATTCTTCTGCGTTCCAAGTGTTGTAAGTGTTGTCTGATAATCGGCAATTTGCTTTTCCAGATTAGCAATATCTGCATTTCTTTCAGAAATCTTTTGTCTTAGCTCATCTGCGGTTTCTGCATATACTTTGGGTAGTAGTACTGACAAAAATACTATTATGAACACTATTGATATGTTCCTTCGTAAGTTCATATATTTAGCCATTCTACAGTGTTTATGACGTATGTGGAAGCTTCTTGTTACTTAAGTAATTCTATAGCGTATTTAATTCTCGAAATTGACTCATCTTTACCAAAAAATTCAATTAGAGAAAATGGATCTGGTGATTTATCCTTTCCAGATAACGCGTATCGTAGTGGCCAAAGTACATAACCACGTTGTGGTGTGCTATCGGCATATTCCATACATTTATTTTTTATATTATCTAGGTTGAATTCCTCTTCTGAAATCGTATTTAGAATCTCAAGAATTTTATTCATATGAGTATTTAGTATTGCACTATCAAAATCTCCTTTCCATCCAAGCCTGCTTACCTCATAAATTGGTTGTTCAAAAAAATATGAAAGCTCTCCTTGATTATCCATTTCTAAAATGTCGGCGCCTTTTGAAATTCGATCAAATATAAAGGTAGTTAATTTTGCAAAAAAATCATTCGTCGTTACGCTACTTTTTAGATACTTCTCTGGTAAAAATTTCTTTAGATATAAAACTTTCTCCTCAATTGTGAGTGCCTTTAGATATTCGCGGTTATACCAATCAAGCTTATCAATATTGTATCCCCCACCTGAATGTTGAACACCAGATAGGTCAAAAGCACTTATGAATTCATCTTTTGAGAAAATTTCTTTTTCACTACCAGGATTCCATCCAATAAATGCTAGGAAATTCATCATTGCTTCAGGTAAATATCCTTCATCGCGATACTCCAAAATATCTTTTGCACCATCACGTTTGCCTAGTTTTTTCTTTCCGTCTGATGCCATAAGAGGTGGTAATGTAGCAAATTCTGGACGCTTAATACCCAATGCATCATAAAGTGAGAGAAATTTAGGAGTTGACGATATAAATTCATCTGCACGAAGAATATGAGTCACACCCATTTCTAAATCATCGATAATATGTGCAAAATTATATGTAGGGTAACCATCGCTTTTAATCAGGATAAAATCATCCAAAGCCTCTTCTCCAGCATGGAGTTCACCTCTAACCAAATCAATCCATGAGTATTTTTTTATCTCAGGAACTTTAAAACGAAGTGGTGCACTACCATCCCATACTGGTGGATTTTGTGGTCTATAGTCTCTAAATAAAAAAGGTTTGCCTAGTTCTTTGGATTTTTCTCTAAAAGATTCTACTTCTTCTTCTGTATAGGGATCAGTATACGCATAACCCTTATCGATTAGGATTTTTGCATATTTTCTATATGATTCAAGTCTTTTTGATTGTAAATATGGCTCGTGAGGACCACCAATATCAACCCCCTCGTCCCACGTAATACCTAACCATTTCAACGATTCAATTATGTGCTCAATAGAACCTTCCACTTCCCTATTTTTGTCTGTATCTTCAATTCTAAGAATAAATACGCCATTATTTTTTCTAGCGTAGGCCCAAGCATAAAGAGCAGTTCTTACACCGCCTATATGCATATACCCTGTTGGTGATGGAGCAAATCTTGTTACTACTTTCGACATATTATTTCTCGTGTTTAAGTGCAATAGCTACTAATTCTTTAGCAATTTGTTCTGCAGCACCCGGATGCGCAAAAGCTAAAGCACTTTTACTCATTGCCTCCCATTTTTCCTTATCACTAATAATACGGTCGATCTCTGCAACAAGAATTGATGGTGTAAGATTATTTTCCTCAATTACTGAGCAAGCGCCACTTCTAGCATAATTAAATGCATTATGTTTTTGATCATGACTGACAGCCTCGGGTATTGGTACAACAATAGAAGGAACCCCCCAACTAGCAATCTCAAAGAGGGATGAGCCGGCTCGAGTGATTATAAGAGAAGCGGCTCCCGCAGACATTTTGACTGCAAGAGTATTTAAATATCCAAAAAGTTTATACCTATCTTTGTATTCGTTTTTTTCCAATGCCACAATAATACGATTTTCTATTTCGGTTAAATTTTTTGGACCAACTTGATGAATTATTTGATATCTAGTTAGAAGGTCTGGTAGCGCGTCAATAATGACATCATTTATTGCTACTGCACCTGTAGATCCACCCCAAACGAAAATCACAGGTATAGTAGGATCAAGTTTCAAGTATTCAAAAGTACCATCTTTCGCACGTTCTACTATATTTGAGCGTATTGGTTGACCTGTTAGAGCAGTCCTTTCTTTTGGGAAATATTCAACTGCTTCGCTGTAAGATATTGCAATCTTCTTTGCAAATTTAGAAGCCCAAAGATTAACTTTCCCTGGTACAGAATCAGATTCATGAATAATAACCGGAATACCTAGAACTCGTGCTGCAAAAAGTGCTGGGAAGCTCGCGTATCCTCCCTTACCAAATACAACATCAGGATAGATCAGAAATACTTTATATAGCGCAGAAAGGCATCCGAATGCAATTTTAAAAATATCAGTAATGTTCTTTGTCGAACTGTATAGTCTTTGTTTACCAGAAGTTACTTCAACATATGTAATACCATTTTCGAACAATAGTCCCTTATCATATGGAGAATCCGACATATAATAAAGTTTCGCATCAAGTACTTTTTCCTTGTCGATTATTTCGTTAACTTTTTCGGCTACAGCTATAATTGGATAAAAATGGCCTCCTGTTCCGCCTCCTGTAAATAATATTTTCATGAGAATTTTTGATATTTAGAAACGTTTAACACAATACCAACCGCAGCTAAGGAAAATAGGAGCGAGGTTCCACCCTGACTTACAAAAACTAGCGGTACACCAGTAAGTGGAAAAAGTCCTATAATTGAAGCAATATTAAGAAACGATTGGAATGTAATCAGTATAACAATACCTGTAACCAAAAGTCTACCGAATTGATCCTTTGCATAATAAGCGATTCTAAGTCCTCTTAGTGCAAAAGCTAAATATAAAATTATTATTATTGTACTTCCCAGAAAACCGAATTCTTCACCAACTACTGCAAAGATTGAATCTCCTTGGGGCTCAGGTAAGTAATCAAATTTCTGAATACTCTGCCCTAGACCTCTTCCAACAAATCCTCCCGATCCAACAGCAATAAGAGATTGTTTTAGTTGATACGATGAACCGCGGGGATCATTATCAGGATTTAGAAATGTCTTCACTCTGTCTTTAAGATATGGGGTTGTAGAAAGAAGTAATCCAAGAGCGATTGAAACTACAACAAAAAGACCGAGTATATACTTCCACGGAATTCCTGAAACAAAAAGCATAATCGCTCCGGAAATCGCCATGAGCAGAAAACTTTTTGTGTCAGGTTGGGTAAAAAGTAAAGCTGCAGAAATACCAAGCATCGCAATAAGTGGTAAAACACTGAATCTAATATCCTTAACTTTATTTTTTATCCAAGAAAGCCATCCTGCGAGATAAATAACGAAACCAATTTTTAGTAATTCAGCTGGTTGAAATGTAACGAATTTTAGATCAACCCACCTTTTGGCACCACCATGGGTAAATCCAAGCCCTGGGATAAATACTAAAAACATTAAAAGTATTGTAAAGAAAAAAATATAGAAAGCATTCTTGCGCCAAAACGAATAGTTAATTTTTGTTGTGACAACAAGTGCAATAGTTCCACCGATAAGGCCTAGGGCAAGTTGACTGATTAACACATTATAAAATTTTGTCTCACTTCGAGCTAAAACTCCCAAGGATGCTGAAATAAAAACAATAACACCAATTATTAAAATAACTACAACAATCCCAAGAAAAAATGTATCGATTTTTTTTTCTTTCGTTGCCATATTTATCCTACAAATGTAAGAATTAATCCAAATAATGCAAAGATAAGTGAGATAATCCAATAACGCATTACTACCTTATATGGAGGCCAACCCATAGCTTGAAAATGATTGTGTAGTGGCGCTACTAAAAATATTTTTTTACCATTTCTAAATTTCTTCGATAGAATCTGCAAAATACTTGAGAGAGCTGTGACGATAAGTGGTAAGGCAATAATTGGTAGGACTATTACAGCTCTAGTTAAGAATGCTACAACAACAAGTGTAGTGGTAAGAGCCATAGTACCAGTCTCACTTAGAAAAAATCTGGCAGGTGGAATATTAAACCACAAAAAAGCTAGAAGACCTCCAGAGATAGTCATACAAAATGCAGATAAGTCATACTGACCATGCATAAAGGCAATAACTGCATAAGTGGTATAAATAATAGAAAATATTCCTCCAGCTAATCCATCTATGCCATCTATGATTCCCCCAGCGTAAATTGAAAGCATGGCAAATATAAAAATTGGAATAAATAATATACCAAGTTGTAATTCTCCCAAAAATGGGACAATTATGCTGGTTACTTCTAATTTTGTATAAAACCATAGAGCACCTATCAATCCCACAATAAGTACAAGCAGAATTCTTTTTTTAAGTGATAGCCCACCACCAACGTGAGTTCCGGTATCTCTGCAAACCTGATAGTCGTCAATTAGTCCGATCAAAGCCATAACAATGAGTGTAAAAAATGGTAACCAAGTCTGACTTCTACTTATAAAAGATAAATCCAGAGCATTTATTAACTGCAAAATTACAGCAACAACAAATACACTTCCCCACACGATAATTCCACCCATGCGTGGAACTTTTCGATTTTCATCATCGTGTAATTTTTGAGATATAGATGCAACACTACCATCTAATGATTTTGATACACTATTTTTTTTCCAAAATTTATTTTTGTACAGAAAATTGGTTAAAATTGGCGCTCCTAAAATACCTAAAGTAAAAGCAAAAATACCCGGAACCATAATTTTTACAAGATTAGATAGCATATGATTTTGTCTCTAAAATCTCACGAATAACATTGCGATCATCCCACGGTATCATTTTGCCTCCGATTATCATTGATTGCTCTGAGCCCTTACCTGTTACAAGAACTATATCACCTACTTTAGCAATTTTAATCGCTTTCTCTATTGCTTTTTTTCTATCTTCTATTGTAAAAAGATTTTCTCCACGTATTTTGCCTTCTATCTCTGCAAATTTCGCTACACCCTCGATAATTTCTGCAGGATCATCCTCATACGGATCCACATTTGTTACAATTACATAATCAGCTTTGAGACCCGCAGCACGCCCCATATGTTCTCGCTTGGCTTTATCTCTCCCGCCTCCTTCTGCACCCAAAATCACTATAATTTTCTGGGTTGGTGTTTTAATAGATTTTGCAGTATCTAATAATCCATTCATACTTACCTTCTCGTGTGCATAATCTACAATAATTGTAGCTGGATCATTTAATCTCATAATTTCCATCCTGCCTGGTATAACAGTGAGAGAACTGATACCTGTCTGAATTTTTTCATTTCTAATTTCTAAATAATTTGCAAGCGCAATTGCTGGTAAAACATTGTAGACGTTAAATGTTCCTAGTATTGGTATGTGATATCTATTGTTTAATACTGTGACATCTACACCACGGATATCTTGATAAATATTTTGGGCTTGTACTTCCCCGTTTGAAATTCCATAAGTAATTTTTTTATCTGCATCAAAATTATAATAATACTGATAGTGTTCGCTGTCTGCATTAGCTATTATAACTTTCTTGATTTCTTTTCCATTTATTGTCTTTTTGGGATATTTTGATAATGATGCGAAGAGCTTCCCTTTCATTTCTTTATATTTTTCAAAACTCCCACCATGGGATGGTAAATGCTCAGGTGTAAGATTGGTAAATATTGCCACATCAAAATATAGTCCGACATCACGATTTAATTTCAAACCCTCTGATGTTACTTCCATAACCACATGAGTGCACCCATTTGCAATCATTTTGCGTAATAGTTTCTGTATTACCCATGGCTTCGGCATTGTCATGTGATATTCATTCATAAATTCTTCTTCACCAATTCGAATATTGGCAGTACCAATAAGACCAGTTTTCATACCTGCGCCTTGTAGTATTGACCATAAAAAATTAGCTGTGGTGGTTTTACCTTTTGTACCCGTGATACCAATTAAAACAATTTCCTTACTAGGAAAGTTATAAAAAAGGCAGGCTAAATATGCTACTACGGAGTGATACTTCAACAATATTTTATATGGTAATAATGACTTTAGTATTTTCTTCATAGATCTACTCCAAATATTTATTGGTACTATCTACTATCGTAAGCATATCATTAAATCGGTCGTTTTTTGTTGATCCCAACACACATGCGGAAACCATATCGCCATTAGTAGCTTTAAATAGTGTCACAAGTGCTCCACCGGCACTTTCTGTAAATCCAGTTTTAGAAGCTAAAATGCCAGGAATCTCATCGACAACTACGTTTGTATTTTTTACATCCTTTCTATTGCCATCCATTGAATACAAAATTGTTTGTAATTTTGTTGTATCGTCAAACGACCAAGGGTAAAGTGAATATGTATCAAATAACATTCTAGTGACATCAGCACATGTAGAAAACGAGGTAGGTGTACCGTCCCTAGCATCTAGTCCTGAGGGACTATAGAAATGAGTGTTTGTATAACCAAGCCTTTTTGCCTTGGCATTCATTTCACCTACTAAATCTAGACCTGCGCTTTTTGAATAATCATATAACGCCTGAGCGATGTCATTTGAAGAAGCAGAAAGCATAAATTTTATGATATCTTCTACTTTCCATTTTTCACTAGCATATAATCCCTCATCACCATACTGCTTTAGAGAATCTTCGTTTATAACAATAGAATCTACATTTTTAAAATTATCCAAGAAAGTCCTAGCTGTCATAATTTTCGTAAGTGATGCTATCGGTAATACCTTGTCCTCGTTTTTTTTGAAAATTACTTCATTCTTTGAAAAATCATATATGTATGTAGAATCTGCAACTAATTTTATTTCATTAAAATATGTATTGTATCTTTCTGCTTTTATCTCTTGAGCCTTCTGGGTTATTTGTATTTCTTTAGCGAAATTTTTCAAAAAGAGTGCGCTGAGCACTCCAAGTAAAACAAAAACATATATGAGAGCAAACTCTTGTTTAGTCAGTTTGTTCATTATTATTCAATACTTCGGAGGCACCCGAAAGTTCACTTTCTAGCATTTGTTTGTAATTTGAAAATTCTGGCATCTCCCCAACACCTGTAACACCAAGATATCGCAATGCATCTAGGGTTACTTTGTAAACAAATCTTCTACTGTCATTGGGATCAATTTCTCTATCAATAAGACCTCTAATAGATAGATTGCGCAAAATAAAACTTGAATTTACCCCACGTATATAATCTATATCACTTCTTGTTGCTCCGTCCTTATATAAAATAATAGCCAATGTCTCAAGTGATGCCTTTGTTAATTCTTTATTTAATTCCTCTTTTTTTATATCTTCTATTATTTGGGATAATTCCTTGGCTGTTCCAAGTGTTAAGGTATTATTTTCTTCAAGCAATACAATACCTCTACCATTTAAATTTTCTCGTAGTTTCGCCAATGCTTCTTTAATTTCATTCTCGGACACTTTCAAATAATGTGAAATTTTCTTTATTTCAAGCGGCTCCCCCAATACGAACAATAGACCTTCAATTTTTGATTCTAGCTCCATATTAAATCTCACTCTTATCTAATTTTGTAATTGTCATATCGGAAAATACTTCACCTTGTAACACATCTACAATTCCACTTCGGACTAGTTCTAGCATAGCAAGAAACGAAACTATTGTATAAACCTTTTGTGCTTTTTCATCCTCTGGATTTGGATGTTTAGAAAAATCAGAAAAAGATATTTGCATTGCCTTCTGGATTCGATCACTTAGACTGTTTATCATCTCCTCAATATTTATTACCTTGCGTACAGAAACTTCTTGCAAAATTTCCTTCTTCGGAATGCGACTAATTACACCCTCTATCGCGTTTTTCAAATTAATTTGAGAAATAGATGGATGAGGTGTGAACACAACTACCTCTATATTTTCGGGCTCTCTAAAATATATAATCTCCTTACCGAATTTTGCTCTAATATATTCTCCTGCATCACGCATAGCAGCATAGAGTTTCAAACGTGATTCCAGATTTGTAATTTTCTCTTCTTCTTCATTTGTAAGTGCCAAATTTGGTAGCAGTGAACGAGATTTGATAAGAATAAGTGTCGCAGCAACAAGTACAAAACTCGTAGTATCTACGAGATTTACCTTGGGTAGTGATCGAACATACTCTATGTAGTCTGCTGTTACTTCAGCGAGAGATACTTCGTTTACGAAAAGCTTTCTTTTCTCTATCAAATCAAGTAGGACCTCAAGCGGTCCCTCAAAATTCCCTGATTTAACCGTATATGTTGATTCTATAGTAATTTCCTTATCCACTAGGCTATTCTAGCCTTTTTTAGTAATTTTTTCTAGGGAATATCCTAGTATATTCAACAAACAAGCATCTATATAAAATTAACATCCTGTATTTCTATCACAAGTTATCCACACCACTTTAGTTGACTAAAGTACTTTAGTTAGATAAAGTAGACTAGTTATGAAATTTGAATGGGATACAAAAGAAAATAAACAACTTCTTGATGCAATTCTTGCACTAGAGAATACTGACGAAGCTAAACGCTTTTTAAGAGATCTTATGACTGAGGGAGAAATTACTGAATTTAGTAAGCGTCTTGAAGCTGCCAGAATGCTTTCTCGTGATATCCAATACAACACAATAATTGAAAAGACAGGTTTATCCTCTACCACAATTGCTCGTATTTCTAAGTGGCTCAAGGGTTCCCTTGGGGGCTATAGTCTAATACTAAATCGTATTTCAAGTCATCATCCTTCTTCCCAAATGAGGAAAGGATTGATTTCATCTATCTAGAAGATACAAGAAACTAGCCCCTTCCCCATTTGGTGAAGGGGTTTTACTTACTTACCACAAAATAGTAAGTGTAATCTTTAAAAATTAAATAGAGTGGAAAACCTTGAAAAACTAGTAAAAGAACTAATTGAACAAATTTCAAAATTGACCATAGCTGTGGAAAAATTATCATCTACTCAATTTGTAATTCAAGAGAAAAAAAGTTCTTCCCGAGCTGATTGGTAACCCAAACAAAATTGTTTATGAAAAAACAGACAAGAAAATGGTTAAACCACTTCTCATTAGGAGGAGCTGGACCTCACATCAATTAAAATCATGGGGGATAAATTTGTAATCCCCCATTTTTCTTTCACCTTCAAAAAAATACTTATGCTTAAACAAACACAAAATATTCTCAAAAGATTACGAGAACTAAATCAATACCAATCTGGTGAGATAAAAATTAACTCCTGGGTTGATGAATACATCGACAAATGTATTTTAAATTCAAAAACAATAACTATTATTTCACCATATTCAATTTCTCCTAGGTTGGAGGGACGCTATAAACGCGATAAATGTTTTAAGCCCACCAATGCTGAAATAAAGTTATTTGAAAAAGAAATACCACTTATAACTGAGCTATTTTTAATTAATAGTTTAAAAGTTAATTGGTGGTTATACCTTGCTCCTTCGTGTTTAGATAGTACTAGGCTTAATATTAATTTAGAATATGAATATACTAAAATGTTACTGGATCTAAATGAGAATGGGGGAAATCAAGTAGAGATAGTACATTGGGAAAAGGATGTTCTTGGTAAAAAACAATATCCAAATCCTACATTAGCTAATGTAGATTCATTCAATTCAATAGTTGATAAAGAAATGTTTGACAGTGAGGTCAATAGGCGTCTTGGAAAATGGCTTTCCTATTTGACGCCCAATGAAATTCTTGAAGAAACTAGGTATAAAATAGCATGTGAAGCAGAAGAGGGACGAATACTCATGGAAGAAAATCCCTTCTGTTTCCCTGGTGAATTTCTTTATATGTCCTTTAATTCATCAGAAAAGCTAAAATTTTTTTCATTAATAACGCCAGATTTTTATAAAAGAATAGTCTCGGTGTTAAAGAAATATCCATGGAGATAATTAAAAAGCCGGCAAAACCGGCTTTTTTAGTGCTCTAAAATTTCAATTATGAGGTTTTTTCTTTTTGCATAAATCCGAGCTCTACCACCAATAGGAAAAGTGATCATCGGCGTCGTATGTCCAAAATCAACATTATAAATTATTGGAATACTCTTAGATATCTGTTTATCCTTTAATATATACTTCATTTTTTTGATTGTCATACCTGCACCGTTTTGAAAACGACCCAATACAATTCCTTTTATTAATTTTGATTCTTTTGTATGCAGAAGTGAAGTAAGATTTCTTGAAAACTCTTCTGGAGTTAATTTACCACCAAAATCATCCTCCTCAATAAATAAAATTGAGTTGTTAAGACTTGGCATATATTCAGTTCCTTGTAACAAATTAAGTGAACATAGATTTCCACCAATTATGGTTCCTGTAGCATTTCCTTCTTGAATTACTTCATATCCTTTGTTTTTTCTTGCCTTAATTTTCCTTTCAGAAAAATACTTTGAATTATTTATTTGGTAGGGGCTTTCATTAGTCAGGCATTTAATAAAATATTCAGTAATATAAGAAACTATACCTTTCGTTTCTTCCATTCCTAATGTAGAAAATGAAGGACCACTGTATGTAATAAGACCAGTTTTAGCAAATATTGCATTAGATAATACTGTTATATCACTATAGCCAATTATAGGTTTGGGGTTATTTTTTATTACAGCCCAATCTATATGTGGTAATAAATCATTTGAATTAAATCCTCCTCTGGCACAAATTATAGCCTTTACTTTTTTATCAATAAAAGCTTTACGTAAATCATCAATTCTAGATTTTATACTAGATGATCCAAATATATCTTTTTCGTAAGCATTTTTACTTATCGTTACATTAAATCCTAAATAATTTAATCTTAATATTGCTTTCTTAATTAAACTTCTAGGTTTAAATGTAGATATAGAAGAGGCAGGTGCAATTATACGAATTTCGTCACCCTTTTTTAGTTTTTTTGAATATATTAATTTCATTTATTCCCTAATTTTCTTTGCGATCTCAGCGAGCCATGCGTCATCTGCTCTTTCATAATCATGAGAGGAGATGTAGCCCTCGTATTTATCAAAAAATTTGTGTGGTTTACCAACAATTTTTTTCCATTCATCCATTTTGGTCCCGTGCATTGGGAAAAGTTTTGCATGTACATGGTTTACCCCGAATCCTTCAAATATCATTCCTGTACGTCCTACATCTTCTAGTTTTGAGTCAATCAACTTCCCCACTTTCTTCGCAGCGAGAACTAAATCAGAGAGAACTTTATCATCTAGATCAAATGCATAACTTGGATAATGTTCCTTTGTAACTACAACAGTAAATCCTGGAGTATTAGGAAAAATTGTCAGAAATGCCAAGTGCATATCATCTTCCCAGACTTTATGACACGGCAGTGCTCCTTTTACTATTTCACAAAATACACATGTTTCCATATTTAAAACCCTTCTTCGTTTAATCTTTCATCTATTCTATTCATATCTCTTGGAAACATTGAGGCCTCGCGTATATTTTTTAATTCAAGTATCTGCATAGTTATCCTTTCGGCCCCTAAAGCAAATCCCCCTTCAGGTGGAACACCATATTTAAATGCTTCTAGAAACATATTTATTTTTGATGGATCCATTTTCCATGTCTTAACGTGATCGAGTAGTTGATTATAATCGTTTACTCTTCTACCACCGGATAACCATTCTACTCCTCTGCACAATAAATCCATTCCCTGGTTAAATTCCGGTTTTTCAGGATCAGGAAATACATAAAATGGCTTTTGTCGAGTTGGATAACCATATATAAAAACAAAATCAGACCCAGTCTCTTCTTTTATTATTTCACAAATCTCTCGCTCATCTTGTGGGTTTGTATCCTTTTCTCCACGAACATCTCTTCCAGATTTTTCAAAAATTTTTTGTTGTGCTTCTGTTAAAGAAATCGTAGGGGTCTTATCAATCATTACGGGTAAAGTAGCTCCAAGTAATTTCAAATGCTCAGAATTTTTTATCTCAATTTGCTTAAGCATATATCTAATTGTATTTTCAGCCATATCACGTACATCTGTCCATGAATCAATAAATCCCATCTCTGCGTCCAGAGAAACTATTTCAGTTAGGTGCCTAGTAGTTGACGAAGGTTCTGCACGAAATACTTTATTAACTGAAAAACATCTTTCAAAAGCTGACATTACAATCTGCTTATAAAGTTGTGGTGACTGAGTTAAATATGCCTTCTTATCAAAATATCCTATTTGAAATACTTCGGCTCCACCTTCTGCAGTAGCTGGAGTAATAGAAGGTGCTTGAAATTCAAAAAACATATTTTGTTTCATAAATTCACGAAATGAATCTATCACAGTTTCTTGCACTTTAAATACAGCTTGGACTTTTGATTGCCTAAGAACAAGAGATCGATTATCTAATTCAGTAGTTAATTCCAGGTTGTATCCTTCGTTTGATAGATCAAATGGTAGAGGTGCAGCTTTAGAAAGTACCTCAATACTTAAAATCTCAAGTTCAATATCTCCGTTTAGTACTCCCTCTTTTATGTTGCGCTCTGGACGCTTGTTTACTAGTCCATTTATCTTTAGCACCCATTCATTACGCACCTCTTTAGCAGCCTCTATCGCCTCTATATGGCTTGGCAGCACAACACATTGCACCTTTCCAGACATGTCTCGTATATCCATGAAAACCATCTTTCCTTGGTCACGACGCACATCCACCCATCCAGCAATTGTGGTCTCAGTACCTATTTTTTGGTTTAAATCTTTTATATATGTTCGGTTTTGCATGTATACGATACTACAATAAATTTACAATATTAGGAAACTAGTGGGCGCTCTCAAGCATCATTTCGTACGGTACTGAAAGTACTGTCACTACTAGCCAAAGTGGAAAAATCAAAATTCTTACTAGCCAATAATCAACTGGATTTGTTTGCCTTTTGCCTTGATACATTGCTGACACTTTTAGGAACAACAAGTTAAGTGGCAAATAAATTGCGCCAATAACTACGCAAAGAAAAAGTTTAATTAGATGGAAAATAAATTCAAACATTTTAGAAATAATTTATTTGGATTGCTTCTTTTACCTTTCGGAGTGTTTCCTCAGCCATTTTATTGGCTTCCGCTGTACCGTCTCTTAAAATATCCATAACTTTCTTAGGGTCTTGTGCTAGATATTCTCTGCGCTCGCGAATCGGAGCAATGATGTCTTGCAATATTTGTGTAAGGCGCTTTTTTATAACGGTGTCTCCTAACCCACCTTTTTTGTATTGTTCTTTTAACTCTTCTAATCCCTTCTTGTCATTATCAAAAATATCTAGGTAGCTGAAAACTACATTACCCTCTACTTTTCCTGGATCTTGTACATGAATATGATCAGGGTCTGTAAACATAGCGTTCACTTTCTCTTCTATTACCTCATTACTATCTGATAGGTAAATTGCATTGTTTAATGATTTAGACATTTTCGCTTTACCATCCACCCCAGGCAGTCTTCCTGTTTCAGATACCACAGCTTCTATTTTTGAAAAAACTTCTCCATATAAAGAATTAAACTTCTGAACTATTTCATTTGCTTGTTCAATCATTGGTAACTGATCAGCACCTACCGGCACACGATTGGCATTAACAAACAAAATATCTGCTGCTTGAGATATTGGATACATTAGAAATCCCGCTGGTACTTCTTCACCAAAACCCTTTTGCTTCATTTCATCTTTTACTGTGGGATTACGTTTTAATCGCGCGAGGGTTACCAAGTTTAGAAATAGAACCGTAAGTTCTGCAATTCCCGGAACTTGCGATTGAATGAAAAAAGTTGTTTTTGTAGGATCAACACCACATGCTAGATTATCTAGTGCTACTTCAAGAACGTTACTTCTAACTTTGGCAGGATTATCAGCATTGTCAGTGAGTGCCTGAATATCAGCAATCATGTACCAGGACTTGTCTGCTTCACCCTGTAGATTTATACGATTCTGTATAGAGCCTATATAGTGGCCCAAATGAAGTCTACCTGTCGGTCTGTCCCCTGTAAGTACTATCTTTTTGATTTCTTTTTGTGACATAAGACTATTCTACCAAAATAGATACTATCCTCAAATACATCCGAATCAGGCTCTTATAACTATACACAGGATAGCCACAGGTTTTTTAGAGAGTATATCTTAATGTTTTATAGAGGCATGCTACAATCCGGGATATGGCAAAAGAGAAATTACGAGTTCCACCACAAAGTATTGAATCCGAGCAAGCAGTACTCGGCTCTATTATGCTTCGCCCACAAGCACTTTATGAAATTGAGGACTTGCTTACACAGGATATGTTTTATGCAGAAAAACATAAAATTATTTTCAAGGCAATTCGTGAACTTGGTTTAAAACATGAACCTATAGATTTGATTTCCCTCTCACACAAACTCCAAGAAATGAAATTGATCGATAGTATTGGCGGTACAAGCTACCTCACAGAACTTGTAAACACCGTCCCAGCTTCAACCAATGTCAAACACTATGCTGATATCGTAAATAAAAAATATGTATTACGCTCTCTTATAGATGCAGCTGAATATGTTTCAGAACTTGCATTCAACGAAAATCCTGATGAAGTTGAAGATACACTCGACAAAGCTGAGAAGAAAATTTTTCAAATTACTTCAACTCCCAAAGGTCAGAAATTTATTAGTATTAAAGACACTCTAAACACTGCATGGGAGCGAATCGAAAAACTTCACGAGAAACCAGGTGAGCTTCGTGGAGTACCTACTGGATTTGCCGCACTGGACTCAATGCTTGCTGGATTTCAAAACTCAGACCTTATAATCTTGGCTGCTCGCCCAAGTATGGGTAAAACAACTTTAGCACTCGATATCGCTCGTATGACAGCTACGAAGCACGGTACACCTGTTGGAATATTTTCACTCGAAATGGATTCACAGCAACTTGTAGATAGAATGCTTGCAGCAGAATCACGTGTAAACGCCTGGAACCTTCGTACTGGAAAACTTTCTACAGATAACGAATTCTCAAGACTTCGTGATTCATTGGACAAACTTTCTAAAGCTCCAATTTATATAGATGATCAGTCTTCTAATTCAATTACAAAAATGCGATCTTTCGCAAGACGCCTAAAAGCAGAGCATGGTCTTGGACTTATCATAGTAGACTACCTACAACTCATGACTACAAATAAGAACTACGATTCTATGGTCAATCAAGTAACTGAAATTTCTCGCTCACTAAAGGGCCTTGCCCGTGATTTAAATGTTCCAGTCCTTGCACTATCTCAGTTATCTCGTGCGGTGGAATCACGTGGTGGTAAACCACGGTTATCGGACCTTCGTGACTCTGGATCTATAGAGCAAGACGCGGACGTTGTAATGTTTATTCATCGTGACGATAAATACAATGAAAATTCCGATAAACCAAATATCGCGGAAATAATGATTGAAAAACATCGTAATGGTCCGGTAGGAAAAGTTGAATTGTATTTCGACGAGAAAACTACAACGTTCCTAGATATTGAGAAAAGCAGTCTGGATAATTTTGCAACGAGCAGTCCCAAAAATTCAGATTTAGACCAATTTTAATTTATGGATTCTACTATACAAAAATTAGCCCAGTTTTTCGCGAAATTTCCAGGAATAGGAGAACGCCAAGCCAAAAGATTTGTATATTTCCTGCTTTCCCAAAGTAAGTCAGATACTGAAGAATTGGTTAAATTGGTAACTGAACTAAAAAAGAAAATTACACAATGCAAAATGTGTTTTAGATTTTATAGTGACGATGGACATGATGTATGTGATATTTGTGGAAGTCCAAATCGTGATGTAGGTTTGCTTATGGTTGTTGAAAAAGATTTCGATATCGATAGTGTCGAGAGAAGCCATAGTTATAAAGGAACATACTTCGTTATAGGTGGACTTATTCCAATCGTTGAAAAAGAAACTCTCAAGCGTGTTCGAATAAATGAATTAATAGATTATATAGATCAAAAGAAAAATAAGCTGAAAGAAATTATTCTTGGCTTTTCACTTTCACCCCAAGGAGATTATACCGATCAATATGTCCGTGAATTAATTGTTAAAAAATTTGGTGATAAAACAATTACGATCTCAAGCCTCGGACGCGGGCTTTCCACTGGTACTGAGCTTGAATACTCAGATAGCGAAACCCTTAAAAGCGCATTGCAAAATAGAAAATAAAATACAACATATCAAAAGAGCCGTCAACGACGGCTCTTTTGATTAAATTTATTTAATTGCTGATATCTTTACCTGAGAATAAGGCTGTCTGTGACCGTTTTTCTTGAAATATCTACTCTTTTGCTTGTATCTTATTACCATTACTTTCTGAGCTCTACCTGCCTTTTCAAATATAGCTTCTACTTTTGCTCCATCTATATACGGAGTGCCAATTGTAGTGTCTTTGCCATTATCTACAAGCATTACCTTGTCGAAAACGACTTTATCTCCTGCTTTAAACTCTCCTTTCAGTTTCTCAACCTTAAGAGCGTCCCCAACAGAGACCATATATTGTTTGCCACCTGTATGTATTACTGCAAATTCCATAGTGAAGTGATTGTAGCAAAGTTGGGCAAAAAGTCAAATTACCATTGTCCTATAAGCTTAGCACCTGATATACTCTTATTATGATATCAAAATACACATATAAGAAACTGACTTGGATTGACCTAGAGTCTCCAACAAAAGACGAAGTGTACTCACTGATGGAAGAATACTCACTTCCCTCCTTAGTTGGTGAAGAATTAGTTACTCAAACACTTCGTTCGAAAGTAGATCTGTATGATTCTATAATCTACATGATTTTGCATTTTCCAATAATCAACAACAAAACTCATAAAAGTAGCGAGCAGGAGGTTGATTTCGTAATTGGTAAAAACTTCATAATTACTGCGCATTACGAAATGATTAATCCACTACATGAGTTCTCAAAAATGTTTGAAACAGATTCTGTGTTGGATAAAAGCCTTATGGGCAACCATGCTGGCTTTTTGTTTTTCTATATAATTCGAGATATGTATAAAAATGCAATGCTCGAACTCGAGGATATCAATGATTCACTTCGGGATATCGAAAAAAATATTTTTGATGGTCATGAAGGCGAAATGGTTGCAGTCATCTCAAATTTAAACCGCACACTTGTAGATTTCAAACAAGCGATTCGTTTTCACAGGGAAACTCTTCGATCGTTTGAGAGTGCTGGTTCGCAATTCTTTGGAACTGATTTTTCATATTATCTTTCTGCTATTACAGGTGAATACAATAAGGTTCAAAATGTACTAGATGGCCACAAAGAAATACTGGATGATTTGAAAGACACAAATGATTCACTCCTAACTTCTAAAACAAATGATACGATCAAGAAGCTTACTATCATGACTTTCATAATGTTGCCTTTGACACTTATTACTGGAATTTTCGGCATGAATAGTGAAATAATCTTTATAAAAAACATAGGTAATTTCGGATTTGTTCTTCTGGCTATGGTTCTAATAGGCCTATTAATGTTTATCTACTTTAAGAAGAAAAGATGGTTTTAAAATTACATAATTCATTCACAAGAGAAACCGAGGAGTTTGAACCCCTAAATAGTGAGGTAGTCACTTTGTATACTTGTGGACCTACTGTATACAACTACCCGCACATAGGAAATTATCGTGCATATATTTTCGGAGATATTTTAAAGCGCGTACTTATGTATAACGGCTATAGTGTAAAGCATGTAATGAATCTAACAGACGTTGATGATAAGACAATTAGGGATTCAAAGGCAGCGGGCAAATCACTTAGAGAATTTACTGATTTCTTCATTGAAGAATTTTACAAGGATAGGGACATGCTTCATATTATCCCTGCATCACTTTATACTCGCGCAACAGACTATATTGATGAAATGGTCGCACTTATAGAGAAATTAGTGCAAAGTGGTCACGCTTATAAAGGAGAAGATAATAGTATTTATTTTAAAATTTCATCATTTAAGGAATACGGTTCGCTTACTCATCTAGATTTATCACAGTTGGAGAAAAATGCTAGCGGGAGAATGAACGCTGATGAATATGAAAAAGATAATGCTCAGGACTTCGCACTTTGGAAAGCATGGGATGAAAATGATGGTGGTGTATTTTGGGAAACACGTTTGGGAAAAGGCCATCCAGGATGGCACATAGAATGCTCGGCCATGAGTATGAAAAATCTCGGAGAAACTATCGATATCCATACCGGTGGAATAGATAACATGTTTCCTCACCATGAAAATGAAATTGCGCAATCAGAGTGTGCTACTGGAAAACAATTTGTACGTTATTGGATGCATAATCAATGGCTACTAGTTGATGGTAAGAAAATGTCTAAATCTGCTAATAATTTCTATACTTTGCGAGACATAATAAAACGCGGATATAATCCACTCTCATATAGATATCTAAATTTGCTCTCAAAATACGGTGTGCCATTGAATTTCACCTGGGAATCTCTCGATGCTGCCCAAAATGCCCATAAAAAAATAGTGGAATATTATCAATCACTAGACAGTGTTGCTAGTGGTGAAATAGATAATGAATACGCAAATAAATTCCTTAATGCAATAAACGATGATTTAAATACACCACAAGCACTAGGTATTGTATGGAAAATGATTGGCGACGCATCGATAAATAATGAATCCAAGAAAGCCACACTATTAAAATTTGATGAGGTCTTGGGTTTTGGCTTAAGTAATATTAAAAAAGCTTATATTCCAAAGGAGATAGAAAAATTAGTTGCAGACAGAGAGATAGCACGTAATAACGGTGACTGGGATACATCAGATAAAATACGTGAGGAAATACTAAGACAAGGTTTCAGTATTAAAGATACCGAAGAGGGTCCTAGGGTTACGGCTATTTAATTTATTCCTATAGGAAATTCGACGATAAAAGTTGATCCTTTCCCTGGTCCAGGAGATTCCACCCAGACACGCCCCTTATGTGCCTCTACAATTTGCTTAGCAAGATATAATCCCAATCCTGAGCCTCCAGTGTTCACCTTGCCACCCTCACCACGGCTGAATTTTTGAAACAATGAGTTTTTAATTTCCTCTGTCATACCCATTCCGGAATCTGAAACACTGGTACGAATCACCTTCTTAGTTTGGTCATTTTCAATTTTCACTTTTATCCATCCTTCCTTGGTGTATTTAATTGAATTATCTATAAGGTTTAAAATAACCTGGCGAATTTTCTCCATATCCCCGTTCACCACATAGCTATCAGCTGAATCTGACTCATATGTAAGAGTGAGGCCTTTGTTCTTGGCAGTAATAGATAGGTCGGTTGCAATTTCTTTCACATTTTTAGCAAGATCAAATGGGGCCATCTCATATTTCATACCTCCCTGCTCTATTTTTGAAACATTTAAGAGATCCTCGACTACTTTTGTTAAATGCTGAACAGATTGAAATACTCTATCTATAGCTTCTTTCTGAGTAGCATTCACTTCGCCAAATGATCCTTCGAGTAGCATCGAAGTATAACCCTTTATAGCTGTAAGTGGACTTCTAAGCTGATGTGAGGCCAAAGACAAAAACTCAGTCTTCAATTTATCTAAACTCTTCAATTTCTCGTTGGCTGACTCAAGCTCTTTAGTTAATATCTCTAATTTTTCTTTTTGTTTTACTTCCTTAAAGACACTCTTAATTAATAAAATTCCGACAATAACAGTAATAAAAAAAACAAATCCATTTATTATCTGATCGTCTGTTGTGTGAGCAATAATAGTTCTAATAAATAAAACAATCCACAAAATAAATACAATCAACTCTGTAGCTATCGTTTTAACATTAAAAAGCTGAAACTTAATTATTGCAAAACTTGTATAGAAAATAAACGGCAACAAAAATACTGGTGCAAGCGGAATAAAGTTTGTTTTATTAAAAAATGCTGGTAAAACAAAATTAAAAACAACAATTAACAAAAACATAGTAATTACTCCTACAATAAGGTAATTATACTGTTCAACTTTTTCTTTTGTGGCCAATAATCTTTTTCTCAGGATTGTAAAAATTCCTGAAATAATTAAACCAACTGTAAATAGTCCAAATAGTGGCAAAAAAGTACCCGGTATTGTATGAGGTATAACATCGCCATCATTAGCAATACTATTAAAAATATACTTTGTCTGGGTTAAAATCATGATAATAAAACTAGAAATAACAAGTGGTATATTTATCCTAGATTTAGTAACAAAACTTTGAGGATAAGTCTTCATTAAAAAATAAAAAAATAACGATAAAGGTATAGCAAAAAACATAACCATTCTTACGAGTTGGAGCCCGTATTCTTGAGATATATATGTATAACTTAAATAATTAAAAACACTCCAGAATGCAGCAGAGATACAAAAAAGAGAAAAGAAAATATTTGTAGCACTTCTAGTATTCTGTACATAAACTAAAATTCCAAGAATAATAAAGGTTATACAGGATAATCCTGTAATAATAAAATCAGGTTTTAAAATTATAGAATCAATCATTTTTTATAACATTATTAATGGGTAAACGCGGACTATGTTTGGTTTTAATAACACTTTTACCAATTCTGAATAAAAATTGAGGCCTTTCATTTATTTCTAAAAATTCTTGCACCTCTTTATAAAAATCACCAATTTCTATACTGGCCGCATATGGATGAGTGGAAAAACCATATTTTGTAGCTGTTAATGAAATTCTCTCATAACTCATTCCAACCTTAATCCAGCCAAATAAATTATCCATTTGGGATGATATAACTATAATTTTTGGTGTACCATCTGTAAGTAATTTGTAATCAACCTTTTTTGTTATTTTGTTTATATTAAATATTTTAACAATATATCTAGCAAAAAAAGAAACCGGTGTCGGAATACCAATACCAAAACCGGGCATTCCGGTAAAACTACTAGTGAAATTAGATTTTATGTACCTAGATAGTTCTTGCCTAAATCCTTTGTCTTTCATTGCAGTAATTCCAGCATCTATTGTAATACCAGCAAGTACTTGTTTTTTTACCAAATCATCAACTATATTAATTCTACACTCAGATTCAACTAATGATTCAAAATTTATTTTTTTAATTGACTCAGTATAAAAATATGTATTGCGGTTAGTAGTTCGTTCAAAAATACTATAATACAAATCGTGATCACTATTATTACTACTTCGAGAACAATCAATAATCACCTGCCCTTTTTCACTATCTATAGAATAAGCTGGATTAATACCTAGTTTTCTGGCAGCAATTAAAAAATTTTCGAGTGCACACCCTATACTTATATATAGCTCACGATCAAACCTATCGCTTTTTGGTAATTTCCTTTCATTTGAAATACGCAAAAATATTAAATCACCCTTAATTATAAATTCCCAAGGCTGACTATTGTGCGATGATGGTGCTAATGTCGCACATAAAATACATTGCTTAATTTTTTCTTTGGTATCAATAAAATCTTTATTTTTATCGTTATACCAATTTTGGTAGTTATTTTTCATAATTACGACGACACCCATTTTTGCTTTATGCCGGTTTTAAAATACTCCGGATTCCCATAGTCACTTAAAATAACTACTGGTATAGCTCTTTCCTTAAGGTATGATTTTAGTTCACGATATTCAGAACTCTTTTGAGTTAGATGTGTAAAAATTATATTTTGAGCTATCTTAGTTACTCTATCGCTTTTTGGAATCTTATTCTTTAGTTCGACAATTATTTCAAGATATTGATTATGTTTTTTATCAAATTTTGTAGACATAACAAACTTTCCAGTTACATACTTTTTTAGTAAGGGCTTGAGCAAAGACTCTCTTATTATTTCTGGGTAAATTTGTAATCCATATATGGTTGTAGAAAAATCACTACGTTCAAATATACAAATAAATGGTAGTTCATAGGTAGAATCCAAAATTGAATTCTTAATCAGTTCTTTATTCAAACTTATATTGTTTTTTTTGAGAATATTTCTTACTTGTTTGTATGTAAAAACATATCCATGATCACCAATCGCGTATCTAATTAATGGAATCGCGTTCATGCCTGTGATCAAAATTTCACCGTTCAGTGATTCAAAACTTATATATCTTGGATCATACTGAGCTATAGTTGGCATCTTATTTTCTGTATTAAAAAAATCTTTGTACACAGACTTATTATTATATATTATTTTCTTAAGCAAAGTTGAGATTCCTGTTTCAATTGCCATAGCACCAATATCTGCACTACCATATATATTCATCATATCCCTACAAACATTCTTAATTCCCACAGCCTTTGCTAGATAGTTTCGGAAAGGCTCTGAAAAAACCTCCGCGGCGAATATAAACCTGATTTTAATTTTCTTAAGATCTATACCATTACTCCATGATTCATCGACAATATCCTTTATGAATGGTGGATACCCAATAATAATGGTTTGATCATAATATTTAGATAATTTTTTCAAAGCTTTAAATATTTCAACTTTGTTTATTCCGGGTGTTAATATTGATATAGGTAAATTCGATCTTCTCGCTGCAATTTCAAATGCTTGGTAAGTTATTAAACCACCAATCCATACTCCCATACCAAAACAAACAAGAACCAGGGTGGGCTTCGGAAAACCATAACTACTTTGCTTAAGGAAAAGCTCAACTATAATAGAATACTGATAGTCGATACTATATGTCCTTGGGAAATAATATGGATCGCCAGTTGATCCAGACGTAGACGTAAATATCAATGTTTGCTGGAGTTTGGGAGGAATTAGTAAATCAGTAAGAGAGAATTTTTTCAAAAATAAATTTTTACTTGTTACTGGAATATTTTCAAATGATTTAAGCTTTATTTTTTCCTTAGAATTTATACATTTTTTGTACGGAATTATATGTAAATTAGCAAAATTAACTACCTTTAGTTTAGTTTTGTTTTCTACTTCTTGCCATTTATCTGAAGAAAATTTTGGAATCAAATTATTCATTGTCTTCTTTTGAAATTCATAAAAACTTAATATTTTTCAAAATAGGTTTTTGCAAGCGAGTCTGCCACTTCACTTGTTGGCCTATTAGTCTTAATCGAGGTATTTATAATTTTTTTTGTAGTATCGTAGATACCTTTAACTTTTTTTGATACTTTTTTTCTATTATATCCATCCTTTTCAAGTTCGGAAACGACATTAATCAGC
This sequence comes from Minisyncoccota bacterium, assembly GCA_041907605.1. GTDB lineage: Bacteria > Patescibacteriota > Minisyncoccia > Phycocordibacterales > UBA9973 > JAYRGZ01. The sequence goes on from JAYRGZ010000014.1 coordinate 77,778, forward strand.
CCTCCAGAGTTAGCAAGATAATCGGGTATATACAATATACCCTTTTTAAACAATCTTATACCATCTTCTTTTGTGCCTAGTTGATTGTTTGCGGCTCCGCAAATAATTTTACATTGTAATTCATTTATAGTTTTTTTGGTGAATTCTTTTCCTAATGCACAGGGGGCGTAAACATCAACTTTTTGCTTGTGAATACGGTCTGCGGAAACCACGTGAATTTTAGGATACTTTTTCTTTATATACTTTATTCGTGATTCATCTATATCTGCCACATAAATATCGGCCCCACTTTTATATAAATATTTTATGAGGCCTCCACCGACCTTACCAAGTCCCTTAACCGCAATTTTTTTATTATACAAACTTCTAGAAGAATAGATACACTCAACACTTGCTAAAATTGAGTAATAAACACCGAGAGCAGCCCAGGGAGAAGGATCACCTGAATTTTTAGGGCCGCCAATTACATATTTTGAATGCTTTACCAGAATCTTAATATCGTCCATTGTTAAACCAACATCTTCACCAGTAAAAAACATTCCATTTAGCAAATTTATTTTACTTGCATACAATTCTAAAAATTTTTTATTTTTCTTTGTATGTTTATTTGCAATAATTACCGCCTTACCGCCACCAAATGGAACACCTGCTAGTGCACATTTATACGTCATTGATTTCGATAATCTTAATACATCACTTAGCGCATCCTTTTCATTTTTGTAAATCCAAAAACGTGTACCGCCAACAGCAGGACCAAGTGTGGTATTATGAATTGCTATATACCCCTTTAATCCTATATTTTTTTCATAGAAAGTTGATACAAGCTTATGTCCATCAAATTCGGGATTGTTTTCAAAAATTTTCCTCATACTAGAAATTTATCTGTATATTCTTTATAATTGATACCGATTTCGCATCTTTATTTATTATTTTTTTTATAACAGAAACAATAACAACACCACCCAAAATCGCTGCACTCCCCAATTGAGACCAAGACACCAATTCCTTATTAAAAACTTTCTGTACTGATTCAAGAACTCCAGGTGCAGCGTTTTTTGCACCACCCAAAATATCCTCCAAGATTATCCGTCCTATTAATTCTTTTGTCATTGGCATTATTAAAAAGGCATTCCAATATCCAATTTGCTTATTAAAAATTGTCTTGCATCCTAAATCGTATCTCTCGACGTGAAGTACCACACCTTCACCATTGTCGGTAATCATTAATACAGGAACCTTATATTTCATTGCTAAAATTCTTGTTTCTATTTTAACATTAAGATTATCCACCTCCTCAATTATGCAATTTAATTTTTTATTCTTTAGTAAATTTTCAAGATTATCTTTTGTAAGACCCTTCTTCATAACATGTACCTTCGCAAATGGGTTATCTTCGTAAATTTTTCTAGCAGCAATAACTGTCTTATTTATACCAATTTGATGTACCCCTGCAATAATTCGATTAAGATTACTCGTATCAAGCTCATCAAAATCAGCTAAGAAAATTTCATTTGAGATTCCTGATTGTGTGAGTACCGTTGAAATATTGCTTCCAACGCTCATTCCAAAAACCCCAACAGTAAAATTGGACAATTTCTTTTGTTCCTCCTTTGTTATCAAATCTCTATTCCTATTTGTTTTTATCTCTAAATATATTTCCTTGGTAAAGGTTTTTACTACTGTATTATTCCACGGAAAAAAAACATATGTAAACTTCTTTTGATATTTTTTTTGAAAATTTAAGAATTCTTTTCCCTTATATACTAAATTTTTATCAATTCCAACAAATTTAGTATTACGAATAAAAAACAATTCCTTGATTTGAGGGAAAAAAGCATCTACGTATTTTGTTGTACTCCTCCTTAGGATTTTATTTAATTCGCTATTATTTCTCAGGAAGTGAGGTTTATCCTCTCCGATTGCCATTGCAATATTATACAACAAAAATAGTAACTATATACCCTCCTCTTTCAATTTCTCAATAAGTTCACGGGATTTTCTGGATAATTTGGCTGGAATTTTGACTTTTATAGTAATAAGTAGGTCACCGCGCTTTCGGCTTGTTAGGACCCCTTGGTCTCTTACCCTTAGTATTTCTCCTGTACTAATTCCCTCTGGGATTTTCACGCCGATACTACCATCTAATGTTTCTATATTGTAAGTTGCACCTAAAATTGCATCAGTTAACTTCACCTCAAGCAGCATAGCGAGATTATTCCCCTCACGTTTAAATACTGGATGTGGCGCTACATTGATCTTTATATACAAATCTCCTGTCGCTCCTCCCTGGATAGCCTCACCCATTCCAACAAGACGAATCATTTCACCATTGTCTATACCTGATGGAATTTTTACATTTATTTCTTCTTGTTTACGCAAAACACCAGCACCCTTGCACTCGATACATTTCTCGTGTGGAATAGTTCCACGACCCATACAATCGTCACAGATTTTTGACGTGCTAATTGTTCCTAGAATTGATTGGCGTGTTTCTCGTATCTGACCTTTTCCATTACATTTCTTACACGTCTCCATTTTGGTATGTGGTTTTGCTCCACTTCCTTCACACATAGAACATGTAGATGCTTTTGTAAGCAAGATTGCACGCTCCACACCAAAAATTGACTCCTTGAAAGTTATTGTAAGTTCAGTAGAAATATCTCTTCCCCGCCTTTCTCTTTGTCCACGACCCATACCCCCACCGAAAAAATCAGAAAAAATATCTCCTATGTCGCCCATATCAAAACCTTGTGCATTCTGGAAACCAGAAAAATCAAAACCTTCAAACCCTCCCTGCCCACCGTAAGGATTTCCGCCACCATTAAATGTTTGGCCAAACTGGTCATATTGTGCTCTTTTTTGTGAATCAGAAAGAACTTGGTAGGCTTCGTTTACCTCTTTGAATTTTTTGTCATCGCCATTGTTTTTATCTGGATGATATTTATGGGCAAGTTTATGAAATGCTTTCTTAATTTCTTCTTGATTAGCATTTTTTTCAACTCCTAATGTTTCGTAATAATTTTTGGACATAGTTTTTAAAATTTAAAATTATGTATATGAATTTATGTGGTCACAAGTTACTAAATAAAATTTCTCATAAATTCAAATTTTATGTAAGTACTCGCGACCCCGACTCAGCAATTTTTCTACTTAAAATTATGCTTGCGTCTTCACAAATCGTTCGCAGATAAAGCAGTTTATCTGCTTCCTACGATTTGTGACCCTACCGGGAATCGAACCCGGATTACCGGCTTGAAAAGCCGATGTCCTAACCGTTAGACGATAGGGCCAAAATTATTTTACACATTACGCTCACCTATATATATTTCGGCTTTTCAAGCCAATGTCCGCTATCTTCTAATTGGTTAGACGATAGGGCCAAAAACAGAAATACCGTGCGATTATAACACAAAATTTCAAAAATCAAAGATTTCAAGCCTGTTTATGATGAGCTTTTAGTGGGTGCAAATGTGAAGCAATACCCATAGCAGAAGCGATAATAACTAGATTCTTGATTATGTACTGTCCTTCTAGTGTCGGTACGGCAAATTGTGACCAGGTTTCTTCGGGTAGGAAGAATAATGGTCCAAACGTCGTAATCATGTGTAAAAAGAGTAATGGTATAACTATTCGTTCTGCACCTTTGATCAAAAACAGAATACCTATAACGCACTCGAAAACTCCGAAGAAAATCAGGAATGAATCAAAACTCATGAAATGTATCGTATTTTCAAACAATCTCTGTACTAGGCCACTCGCTGGAGAAAGTCCAACAACTTTCAAAATTCCAAACCAGAAAAATACTGCAAACAAACCAAACCGTGCCACAGGTATAGAATACCTTCTAAAAAAATGTATGAGATGCAAATCAATGTTTCGTAAATTCATAAAATTATTATAGCCCGTAGAAAATAAAAATGGTAGAGTATCTCTGTTTTTAAGGAGGCGTGGCTGAGTTGGTTGAAGGCACTGGTTTCGAAAACCAGCATCGGGGTAACCCGATCGTGAGTTCAAATCTCACCGCCTCCGCAAATTTAAAGCCCGAACATTGCTGCTCGGGCCTCAATACTTTTTACTCACTGATCGCAGAAAAAGTTTCTCGGGATTATATCCATGAACTCTGGATGAAATTTTCCTGTACTTTCTTGAGCATCTTCAAATTTAAAATGCGTAAAATGTGTTTGTTGAAAATATTCCATCAATGTTTGATACCAATACTTCTTTACTTGAAATAAGTATGTCATTCCCTGATCAGAAATTGGGTGAATTACTATATACATCCAATCAGGGGACCAGTACGCTGGAAAAGCATCTGAAATGAAAACATACTGAGAATCAAGAATTTGGGTCCTTTCCGAATCGAAATCAACATTGAATTCAATAATGAATTCCTTAATTTTTCCTTTCAAATCAAGAGCATATGCCTGCAAAAGCAATAGCCCCATGAGTGATACCAGAAAAATTGCATCAATTACGATTACTGATCCGAAGATTAACAAACTGACTCCACTTATAACCAGTATATAAGCACAGCCTCCAGAATAAATTTCTAATGTATTTATTCTGCTTAAGGTATTTGAGATTTTTTTCATCGCTAAAAGTTTTCCAAACTATATAATATTTCTGCAAAATGTCAAAGTATTGTTTTGGTATAATAGGTATATGAAGATAACTAAATTTGAACAGTCTGGTTTTGTAATTGAGTCCGACAGTGGTTACAGAATTGCGTTTGATATAGGTAGATACACACCTATTGAGAACACAGCAAATATTGGGCATATTGATGCGTTTTTTGTCTCTCATATTCACGGTGATCATTTCTCGATAGACCATATAAAAGCCATATCTCCTACAAAACTATTCCTAAATTCAGAATGTATGGAGACTCTAGGTGAAGAGAGTTCGCCTTTTGAAATTAATATCATTAAGTCCGGTGACAAAATTACTGTCGGAGATTTCAATGTCTCATTCTTTGATGTGGATCATGGACCCAACGTTTCTTCACCGCTTCGAGAGAATTTTGGATTTTTAATAGAAGTAGACTCTCAGAAAATTTACTTTGCTGGAGATATGTTCTACGAATCTGGAATCGATGTGACAAATCTAGAAGTAAATTATGCACTTCTCCCTGTAGGCACGTTTTATACTTTTGGGCCTGAGGAAGCATTTAAATTTGCAAAGAAATTTAAGAGTATCGGGAAAATCATTTCAATGCATTACGAAAAGACACCCGAAACCCGGGAACAATTTATTACCTTAGCGCAAAAAGATTTTGGTGTTGAGTAAATTACTTTTTAGAATATAAAACCAGCACATTCGTGTACTCATCTCTATGTGTTCCAGAATCTTCATCTATCATTAGATTTTTTTTACCATTTTTTTCATAAAAATATCCTTCGGACATATCTCCAGTATCTAGTCCGATTGCCTTCTGAATTTTAAATCCTGTAATCTTTTTCATTGCTTCCACGGCTTCTGTATACGTCATGTCAATTGAGAAATTCAATACTCCCTTTTTAATCTGTCCGTTATATTCACCTTCAACAAAAAATCTTAGCTCCCATTTAACATCTTTACCTGAACTAAATGTCCCTCCTGGACGAATATATGAAGTTTGTTGAAATGCATCAGCTTTTTCTGATTTCAACTTATTTAGATAACTATCTAGATCCGGTATTTGATTTATAAATTCAATATGTGGTTCTCCATTCTCAATAACCAATAGTCCGTTGGAACCTGCTTTCGGAATATCCTCTCCTACCATTACTCCGTCCTCTAGCGCAATTCCTTCTATATCGTTTGTGCCAGGTTTATAGTATGCTCCAGCCACAATTAGAGCAACTTGCTCATCCATTGAATCATAATCATGTTTTAATTTATCAAAATCAACTCCACCTGCGAAAAAATATGGATTAGATTTCTTCGAAATAAATTCAGCTTTGCCTTTATCATTATCAAACATAAACATACTTCCAGCTCCTTCAATTTTTCCTCTTTCATCATTAAATTCAAGATTAATTTTAGTTCGTTTAAACCCATCTGGTAAATTACCGCCATCTTCCATTTCAATCATTTCAGATGATTCAATGATTCTGTTTGACTCATTGTTTTCAGTATTTGAATTCGAGAAAACCTTCTCTGGTGCAAGTACAAGTCCCGCACCTAAAATACCCAGTTTTTTCAAAAAACCTCTCCTGGACTCTTTACCATCATTACTTGGACCCTCCATGTTTTTCATAATTTCATTGTACTAAATTAATAAATCTAAAACTATTCTGGTG
>JAYRGZ010000015.1:0-5697 GCA_041907605.1 Minisyncoccota bacterium
GGAAAAAACCGGCGCTGTTATAGTAGTAGTCTGCATAAAAATGGATTTTTCTACACACTACAACTTATATGAAAATAGTCAAGTAGAGATTTATTTGAGCAATAAAATAATTTTAGGTAAGAAAATTATTAAACCAATAATAAGAGCGGAAATAGCACTTATAAGGACTGCCCCGGCGGCCACATCCTTCGTATCTCTGGCATATGGATGATACTCAGGCGAGGTGAGATCGATATCAAATTCCATAGCAGTGTTGAATGCTTCTGCACAAAATACAAAACCAATTGAGATTATCAAAATCATCCACTCTGTTGAAGTAATACAGAAAAATATTCCTAAAATTATAGCTACTACAGTAAGTACGAGATGAATCCACGAGTTGTGAGTAGAGGAAATAAACACTCTAATACCACGAAATGCATGAGTGAAACTCTTTGCTCTCTTTACTACACTAAACGCTTCACGTTCTTTAGGAGATTCCATCCGGTTAGTAAAAAATGACATTACTCAAAAAGAGTGAGCCATCGTTTCTATTATTTATATTCCGACCTACAAATTGAATATTCATATTGATAGTGAGTTTCTTTTTCATGTCATTTTATACTACCGGATTCCATATACTGGAATTTTAGCACAAAAAAACTCTCATGTGAGAGTTTTTTTGTGCTTATATTTAAATTTAGCCTTGTTTTCGTTTCTTGCCTGTAACACGTCGAGAGACAATGAATTGGTTTGAATATTTCTTTGGGGTTCGTGTCTTTCTTCCTCCTGTAACCTTACCCCACATAGTCTTTGGTCGGCGAGTTCCACGTCCTTGGCGTCCTTCACCTCCACCGTATGGGTGATCTACTGGGTTCATCGCAGTACCACGAACTGTTGGGCGAATTCCCTTCCAACGTGAGCGTCCGGCTTTACCATAGTTACGGAGTTTGTTTTCGTCGTTTGATACTTCACCAATTGTCGCCCAAGAATTTTCAGAAACTTTGCGGACTTCTGTTGAAGGCATTTTGATATTTGTATATCCGTCAGCATTTGCCACAACTTGGGCAAATATTCCTGCTGAGCGTCCAATCTTTGCACCACCACCTGGTTTAATTTCAATATTGTAAACAAATGTTCCAACTGGAATCATTCGAAGTGGTAGACGATTACCTGGTTTTAGAGGCGCTTTCTCTGAAACGATAAATGTATCTCCTGCTTTGGTTGTCTTTGATGCTATAACATAGCGTTTCTCTCCGTCGGCGTACACTGCTAAAGCTATGAAAGCTGTACGGTTTGGATCGTATTCAACAGTACGGATAACTGCTGGAATTTCTTTCTTGTTGTACAAGAAATCAATCTCACGATAAACACGCTTGTTTCCACCTCCTTTATGACGAGTAGTAATTCGTCCTTGGTTATTACGTCCGACAGAGCGCTTACCACCTTTTGCAAGAGACTTCTCTACCTTATGGCCTGAGAGTTTCTCTTTGTAGTTGATTGTCGCAAGCTGTCTGCGTGATGGACTTGTTGGGTTATATTTTTTCATACTGGTATTTTATATATTTTAGACGAATTCTATTTTGTCTCCTTTTTTGAGGAATACATATGCTTTTCGACCACCTTTTTGTTTACCTTTCTTACCACGAACTGTTACGTTGCGCTGTTTGATGTTTACTATGTTGATTCTTATTGGAGTAACTTTGTAGATTTTAACTATTGATTCTTTTACTTGCTTCTTTGTTGCTGAAACATCTACATTGAATGTATAAACATTGTTTTCTGCCACATGTGTTGCTTTCTCTGTGATTCTAGGAGCTTTCACTACACGTAGCACACGAAGGTGATTTGATTCTACAGAAGCTACTTTTTTATTTGTTTTTGTTTGTGTGGTAGCCATATTATTTTACACTCCGTGAAGAGAGAACTTTCACGCTTTCCTCAGGAGAGGAAATAATTAGATATTTGTAAGCAAGAATCTGTGCAGGATTTATATCCTTCATGTATTCTAGATCTACTGTAGGTATGTTTGATATCGCACGCATAACACTCTCATCACGTTTTGGAATTGTGAGAAGTGCTGTTGGACGTTTACCACCCAATTTTTCAAAACCTTTTATTTTTGAAAATGCGTTTATCACTGCTTGTGCGTTCTTTGTCTTAGAATCTTTGATTTCAAGTCCTTCCACGAAAAGCACTTGTCCATGCTTGAACTTCTCTGAAAGTACGGTGTAGAGCGCTTTCACACGCATTTTCTTGTTGATTTTGCGCTTGTAGTTTTTCTCAGCAAGTGGTCCATGAGTAACACCTCCACCAACCCATATTGGAGAGCGAATAGATCCGTGACGTGCTTGTCCTGTACCTTTTTGTTTCCATGGTTTGCGTCCCCCACCTCTGACTTCTCCACGGCCTTTTGTATCGGCAGTAGAGCTTCTTTTATTTGCGAGCATTGATACAACAACTTGGTGAACCAAGTCAGCATTCCATTTTAGCCCAAACATCTCTTCTGGGAGATTGATTGTGCCTTTTTCTTTTCCGCTCTGAGAATATATTTTTGTTTCCATATTATTTTCCTATTACAGAGATTACAGTACCTCGGCGTCCTGGAACTGCTCCGCTCACTACTAACAAATTATTTGCTGTATCGACATCAACAACTTTAAGATTTAAAACTGTGATCTTATCTCCACCAGTACGGCCAGCCATACGCATTCCCTTTGGAACACGATTTCTTAGTCCTCCACCGATAGAACCTGGTTCACGTTCTGAGTGCTTCTGACCGTGTGAACGTGGACCTCCAGCAAATCCATGGCGTTTTACAACACCTTGGAATCCTTTTGATTTTGAAGTACCACTTACGCGGATAACATCACCTTTTGCGAAGTTCCCTAATTCAATTTTGTCTCCGACTTTCGCTTCTAGGTTTCCCTCTAAACGAAATTCTTTTAAATGCCGAAATAGACCTAGGTCTTTCATTTGACCAAGTCTTGCTTTCGGAATTCTTTCCTTTTTCTGATCTCCAAAACCTACTTGAATAGCATCGTATCCATCGGTCTCTTTGGTTTTCACTTGGGTAACAGTTCCAGGCATAGCCTCGATAATGGTTGCGGGTATAACCGTACCGTCATCTTGGAAGAACTGCACCATATTTACTTTTGTGCCCAGTATATATTTTGCCATAAATGTTTGTGGCGGGAATCGAATCGAGCTTGCTGTTCCTAACTATATAGTAGGCGGTAAACCGGAAACAAATTCAAATTTGTTTTCTACAACATTTTCACATCAACATCGACTCCTGATGGGAGTGAGAGGTTGGTGAGCGCTTCAATGGTCTTCTGATTTGGATTCAGAATATCGATAACACGCTTGTGAATTCTAATCTCAAACTGTTCGCGAGAGTTTTTATAAATGAAAGGTGAACGATTAACAGTGTACTTCTTTATCTCAGTCGGCATTGGGATCGGCCCCTCCAAGGTTGCATCGTAACGCATCGCTGTATCCATAATTTGCTTTACTGATGCATCGAGGATTTTGTTCTCGTACGCACGAACTCTAATGCGAAGTTTCACTTCTCCATCTCCTTTCGCTTTTGCAGTTTTTGATTTTTTTGTAACAGTTGTCATGAATAATAATAGAAAGAACTAATGTTTCTCCTATGCTACGATTTTTGTAACAACACCAGCGCCAACAGTCTTGCCTCCTTCACGGATTGCGAAACGCTGTTGTGCTTCTAGGGCAACTGGAGTAACTAATTTAACTTTGAAAGTAACAGTATCGCCTGGTACAACCATTTCTTTTCCTTCTGGAAGAGTAACTTCTCCAGTCACATCAGTTGTACGAACGTAAAACTGAGGCTTGTAACCAGTGAAAAATGGTGTATGACGACCACCTTCCTCTTTCTTCAAAATGTAAACTTCTGATTCAAATTCTGAGTGAGGAGTCACTGTTCCTGGCTTTGCAAGAACCTGTCCACGAGTAAGATCTTCTTTCTTTGTACCGCGGAGAAGTATTCCAGCGTTGTCACCGGCCATACCTTCTTTTAGGTTCTTGTTGAACATTTCAATACCTGTAACAGTAGTTTTAGATGTAGGTTTGATACCGACAATTTCGATATCCTCACCAACCTTCACGATTCCACGTTCGATACGTCCAGTAACCACGGTTCCACGTCCTTCGATAGAAAAGATATCTTCGATAGGCATTAGGAATGGCTTCTCAGTATCACGTTCTGGGAGAGGAATATAAGTATCAAGAGCGTTTGCAAGATCTAAGATCTTCTTAGCCCATTCATCATTGTTATCTGCTGACTCAAGTGCTTTAAGACCTGAACCACGGATAACAGGACAATCTTTATCAAAACCTTGTTTTGCAAGAAGTTCACGAACTTCTTCTTCAACGAGGTCAATCATATCCTTATCATCAACCATGTCGCACTTGTTGAGGAAAACGATAATCTTTGGAACACCAACTTGCTTCGCAAGAAGGATGTGCTCACGTGTTTGTGGCATCGCTCCATCTGTTGCAGCAACTACGATTATAGCGCCGTCCATTTGGGCTGCACCAGTAATCATGTTTTTAATATAGTCCGCGTGACCAGGAGCATCGATGTGCGCATAGTGACGTGTAGGTGTCTCATACTCGTTGTGAGAAAGCGCGATAGTAATACCACGAGCCTTTTCTTCTGGAGCTGAGTCAATTTGGTCAACACCCTTCAATTTTGAAGAGTAACCTCCGCCTTGGCGACCCAAGACAGTAAGTATTGCCGCTGTAAGCGTAGTCTTACCATGGTCAACGTGACCGATAGTACCAACGTTTACGTGAGGCTTTGAACGATTAAATTCTTCTGCCATATGTTTATTGGTTTACTAGTAGAGGACAAAGCTACGAGAACGCGTACCTTATCCTCAACTACTAAAAACTTATTCTAATAATGCGAATGTGCAAATAAAAAACCGCACACTGCGAGTTCAATCATCTTAACAAATTGTCTATATTTGTCAAATGGGGAAAGATTATTTTGTTATTTAGTTACAACAAGAAAGCCCTCTTCACGAGGGCTTTCTCTAAAATTCTTAAAATCTATTTTCTTGAAGCGATTATAGTATCCGCAACGTTTTGTGGAACCACATCGTAACGAAGGAATTCCATAGTAAATCCTGCTCTTCCCTCTGTCATAGAGCGAAGTGTAGTCATGTAACCAAACATTTCAGATAGTGGTACAACAGCACGAACTGCTTGGTTCATACCACGTGCTTCCATGCCTTCAATAAGTCCACGTTTTGCAGAAAGTGATCCAGTGACATCTCCCATGAATTTGTCAGGTGTAACTACTTCTACTTTCATCATTGGTTCTAGTATTACTGGACGAGCAAGTTTGGCTGCGTCTTGGATTGCCATTGAAGCTGCAATCTTGAAGGCCATTTCATTTGAGTCCACTTCGTGATAACTTCCGTCCCATAGATCTACTGATACATCTACCATCTTAAATCCTGCGAGAACTCCACGTTCCAATCCTTCTTTGAATCCTTTTTCACAAGCAGGAATATATTCTTGAGGAATAGTACCTCCTTTGATTGTGTTTATAAATTCAAAGTGTGGTTCACGTTTTGTATTCTTTGGTAAGTCTTCAATTTGTTCTTTTGTGAGAGACATATCCATTGGCTTGATCTTGATCTTCACGTGACCATAGTTACCACGTCCACCTGATTGCTTGATGTA
>JAYRGZ010000016.1:0-16599 GCA_041907605.1 Minisyncoccota bacterium
CAAAAATGATTTTTGCCTATGAACCAATATGGGCAATAGGTAAAGATGCTCTAAGGCAAGCAACGAGCGAAGAAGCAAGGGAAATGGGTATTTTTATCCATAAAGTAATTTCTGATATATCAACACCAAATATAAGTAAATCGGTTAAAATCCTTTATGGTGGATCAGTGGATGAAAAAAATGCCGGAGAATTTATAAAAAATGGCGGAATGGATGGATTACTTGTTGGTAGAGCAAGTTTAAATGCAAATCAGTTTTCGAAATTGGTTGAATCCACGGAAAAAAATAAAAAATAAGTAATGAAAAATTTAGAAACTTTAAAGAATATAAAAGGTAAGTATGTGTTACTCCGCGCAGATTTCAATGTACCAATAAAATCAGGGAAAATAATTGATACTTTTAGAATTGAAAAAACATTTCCCACAATTAAATATCTTGTAAAACAAGGGGCAAAAGTAATCATAGTCTCACATGCTGGGGACGATGGTAAACAAACACTAAAGCCTGTTGCAAACTATTTGAATCGATTTTTCAAAACTCGTTTCTCAAGCGAAATTCTAGGGAATATAACTACTAGAGAGAGAAATTTAATGGAAGATGGTAGCATATTACTCCTAGAAAATATTAGGCGAGAAGCTGGCGAGAAAAAGAATGATCCGAAATTCGCAAAGAGATTAGCAGATCTAGCCACAGTATTAGTAAATGATGCTTTCTCGGTTTGTCACCGAGAGCATGCCTCAATTGTGGGTGTACCAAAGTTTTTAAAATCATATGCTGGGATTCAATTACAAAAGGAAATAAAACATTTAGATATTGTTATTAAAAAACCAAAGCACCCATTTCTTTTCATTTTGGGCGGAGCGAAATTTGGTACAAAATTGCCATTATTAAAAAAGTTTTTGAAATCAGCTGATACGATTCTAATCGGGGGAGCACTGTCTAATCAAGTTTTCAAGGAATTAGGGTATGAAACTGGTATTTCTCTTGTTGAAGATAAAAATTTTGGATTAAAAAAAATTATTCAAGATGAAAAGATTAATTTACCTCTTGATGTAATAGCGGTCTCTGGAAAAAATAAGTCAATTAAAAATCCAATTAATCTTGATAAGAAGGATAACATGTTAGATATTGGACCACTAACACTCAAATTTTTGATAAAGGAAATCAAAAAGGCTGATTTAATATTATGGAATGGACCATTAGGTAAGGCACCATATTTGGATGGAACAATAAAAACACTTAGAGCCATCGCGTCATCGAAAGCGATTTCAATAATCGGTGGAGGTGATACTGTTGAGTTTATTTCAGAATCAAATATGGAGAAGAAATTTACCTTTGTTTCTACTGGTGGTGGGGCAACACTTGAATATCTATCCCAAGGCACACTTCCTGGTATAAGGGCACTGAAATAATTTTTAATATACAGATCGCGTGGTACAATTTTAGCCATGCGAACTGATATTGTTGATAAACTTCTAGAAAATCGAGGAATAATAGCGCAAAAGGATAAAGAAATATTTCTCCACCCAGATTACGTAAATGGACAATACGACCCATTTTCTATGCCAAATCTAAGCATTGCTATTGAACGTTTAGGGGAGGCAATAGAAAAAGAACAAAAAATATTGATTTATGCAGATTATGATTGTGATGGTATCCCTGGTGCCGTGATATTGTCTGATCTTTTGATTAAAATTGGATATGAGAATTTTTCAGTATATATCCCAGATCGCCATGATGAAGGATATGGTTTAAATATTGAGGCAGTACAAAAAGCCGTAGATGATGGGGTATCACTCTTAATAACAATTGATCTTGGTACAAGTGATGTTGATTCTATCGCAAAGGCAAAGGAAAATAAAATCGATGTAATTGTTACAGATCATCATATACCACATAATGTGTTACCCGAGGCGTATGCAATTGTAAACCCTAAACTTGCTGGTAGTACCTATGGAGATAAAATGCTATGCGGAACCGGAGTAGTTTTCAAATTTATCCAAGGCTTTATAAGGAAATATGGTAATTCGTACAATATCTCTGATGAATGGGAGAAATGGTTACTTGATATGGTAGCACTTGCTACACTTTCTGATATGGTGCCACTTATAAATGAAAATAGAACCTTTGCCTATTTTGGATTGAAAGTGCTAAAGAAAACAAAACGTCCAGGACTGCAAAAATTATTCAACGATCTGAAAATTGATCAGAGATATCTCACCGAAGATGATATTACTTTCATGATAACTCCAAGAATAAATGCTGCATCACGTATGGATTCTCCTATGCGGGCATTTGAGCTTCTGTCTGAAAAAGACGTTACAAAAGCTGGAATCCTCGCAGATCATTTAAGTAAAATCAATGATGATCGAAAAGTTACGGTGGCAACAATTATGCGCGAAGTTCATAAAAAGTTAGAGGGAAGAGAATTAGGTGATGTGATAGTGATTGGTAATCCTCTCTGGCGAGCCGGAGTTCTAGGACTTGTCGCAGGGAAAATAACTGATCAGTATGAACGTACGACTTTTGTCTGGGGTAGTGGTGGAGAGGACGAAGGATATAAAGGATCTTGTAGATCAAACGGAAGCGTCAGTGTTGTAGAGCTTATGGCAGAAACAAAAAACTCTTTTCTCTCTTTCGGTGGACACGAACTTGCCGGTGGATTCTCTGTAACACACAAGGAAGTTCTTTTATTAGAATCTACACTTTTAGATGCATATAATAGAACTAAACGAGAGATGGAAAAAGATCGCGCAGGCAAACAGGATATAATTTTGAATTTAAATGATGTTACAGAGGATTTGTATAATAAAATTACACAACTTGCACCATTTGGTTGCGAGAACCCCAAACCAGTTATAAAATTTATTGGACTAGAAATTTACGCAATTAAACAATTTGGTAAGGAAAAAAATCATTTGGAGATAATTTTTAAAGAAAAGGATAAGAATCTAAAGGCCATTGCTTTTTTTACTGACATAAATTCTTATAAAAAAGTATTAGAGACTGGTAATGTTGTGGATCTGTTAGCACATATTGAAATTTCTTATTTTATGTCAAAGAAAGAACTAAGACTTAGAATTATTGATATACTCTAAACATGAAAAATAACCCAGTAATAGTATTTACAGATGGATCGTCTCGTGGAAACCCCGGACCTGGGGGTTGGGGGGCTATAGTACATATCCCAAGTATCGGTGTTAATGAATTAGGCGGCAAGGAAAGCGATACTACAAATAACAGAATGGAGCTCACTGCTGTTATAGAAGCACTTCTTTTTATTGAAAGGAAAAAAATTATACAAGATGAGGTGATTGTTTACTCTGATTCTGCCTATGTTTTAAATGGTATAACAAAATGGGTATATGGCTGGGAGAGAAATAATTGGCTTACTTCTACGGGTGAATCAGTTTTAAATCAAGACTTATGGTCCGCATTGCTTGAAGTCGCTAGGCGGATAACTCTCCGTACTAAAATTATTTGGAAGAAAGTTAAAGGTCATTCCGGCATTTGGGGTAATGAACGTACAGATGAGATTGCTACTGCTTTTGCAGATGGAAATGTAGTACTACTTTTTTCGGGAAACGAGAAACAATACGAAGGTTTGTTTCATATAAAAGAATCAGAAAAAATCGAGAAGAAATCTAAATCAAAAACAAAAAAGGCATTTTCCTATGTTTCTTTGATAGGAAACGAAATTCACATTGATAATAATTGGGATGACTGCGAAAAAAGAGTGAAAGGTAAAAAAGGCGTGAAATACAAAAAAGTTTTTTCAAAAAACGAAGAAACTGAATTGGTAGAAGAGTACAAAAAATTAATCTAGATTAAGATGTCAAATCGTAACCTCTATACTTTTATATTTGGAAGTATGGCAGGGATATTGGCTGGAGCATATTTTGATATCCCAGTAATTTTTTTATTAGCGAGCCTTGGAATTGTTTTTATAATTTTCATCATAAACTACTTCCTTAAAAAAAATTCCCAAAAATTTTTGTATTATGTGTTGATACTAGCCTCAATATCATTCGGAATATTGATGTATAAAAATTCTCAGGGCCCTACTGATTTTAAATATAATTTTGGTGATGCGATTCGAATTGAGGGAAATGTTATTGATGATCCTATTTCCAAAAATACATATACAACCTTCACTCTAAGACACGAGAATGATTACTTTTTAGTTAGGACAAAAAATCCGATTGAAATTCACTACGGAGACAATTTACTAATAGAGGGTGTGCTAGAAGAACCTAAAAACTTTATGACAGATCAAGGTAAGGAGTTTGACTATGTATCGTACCTAGAAGTAAAAAATATACATTCCATAATTTCAAAAGCTGCCATAATTGAAATATATAGAAATACTGGTAATCCAATAAAGAAAACATTAATAAATATCAAAAATAATGTTGAGTTTGTTTATAGTAGCGTATTTTCTCCAAAGGAATCAGGATTACTCAATGGCATAATGCTTGGAGCAAAAGAAGGAATATCAGAAGATACCCGAAATGAATTTATTCGTACCGGTACAATACATATTGTGGCATTGTCTGGTTATAATGTAACAATTGTGGCAGAGGGGATTATGAAGTTTTTCGGAATTTTTCTTGCTAAATCTATTTCTACAGTTGGAGGAATTTTAGGAATACTACTTTTTGTAATTATGACCGGTCTTCAAACCTCAGCAATACGTGCTGGAATCATGGCATCACTTTTACTTTTTGCGCGTTTTATAGGCAGACCCTATATTGCTTCCCGGATACTTTTTATTACTGGTTTTGTTATGGTGTTATTAAATCCACCTATCCTTATAGAAGATGTTTCTTTTCAGTTATCGTTTTTGGCAACACTAGGAATTATATACATTGACCCAATAATTAAGCCCGGCTTAGTTTGGATAAAAAATAATTTTTTGATTTCCACGCTTTCGGCAACACTATCTGCTCAGATAGCGGTATTTCCTTTTATTCTTTATAAGATGGGTACATTGTCTGTTATCTCCCCAATAGCTAATATTATGATTTTACCTATAATCCCTATAATTATGTTTTTGGGATTAGGAGTGTATATTTTTGGGGTGATTTATACACAAATTTCTATGCCTCTCGCATTTATCTTGCATGTTCTACTTCAGTATATTTTTAAAGTAGTTAACATTGGATCCAATTTTAGTTTTAGTTCATTTACTTTTCCACATGTTGGTATGATTTTTACTCTTGTTTTGTATATATTCATCATTCTATGGGTTTATCAGAGACATCGTAATATCACATACTCTGCTATACTATAACAACGTCTTGGGCTGTGATAAGTTGGTCGATTTTCTAAACTTGTCACAAATCAGAGCCTGATACGTCATAGAGGTTGTAAGCATAATCGAGCTTACATATTAGAATTAAAAACAATATATAAATATGAAAAAGACAATAATCGCAAGTACTCTTGCACTAGCAGTTTTACTCGGTGGTAATGTTTCAGCTTTTGCTGCAGCTCCAACACCAGCTCAGGTTGTAGATCGTGTAGACGGTGCTTACAACAAGATCATGAATGTAATGAATCGCCTAAATACACTTTCTGGCAAACTTACAGCTCATGGAATTGATGCAACATCACTAAACACTGCTCTATCTGATGTAGCGGTAAAGCGTCAAGCAGCTGAATTAGCTCTTACAACATTTAAGAATGACTATGTTGCAGCGGGAAATACATACAATGCAACAGTTAAGGCAGACTTAGTAAATGTAAAAACAGCTCTTACAGCATTCAAAAATTCAGCAAAGACAGCACGTGATACAGCGAAAGCTCTTGTTACTGCAGCTAAGGCTCAATAATAATGTATAGAAATTGTTTCAATTACTATCATTAATTTACGAAACCGCTTCCTCAAAAAGGATGCGGCTTTCGGCATATACACATGAAAACAAATTATAAAAAGGGTGGTGTAATGATGTGGATTGTTGTTCTAATTGTTATTGTTCTTGTCGCTGGATTTCTAATGATGAAAGGAAAAAACGAAAATGGACAATATCAACCAACAAGTTCACCGGATACAAGTATAGATACCGGTGCGCAATCTTCAGTTTCATTAAATGAGATAGATGCAGAAATTGACAGTATAGGATCTGATCTAAATGGTATAGACATCGATAACTTAGACAAATAGTTATTCTAAATATAAAAACCCACACAATTGTGTGGGTTTTTATATTTAATTTGTAATTATTTTGCTCTATTATAATTATCTTCAATTACACTCCAATTTATATTTTCAAAAAAGTCCTCAACATATTGTTTTTTACCGGATGGTTGATAGTCAGAGACAAATGAATGTTCCCACATGTCTAATGCAAGAATCATTTCACAACCATTCAATTGTCCAAGATGTTGTTCATCTACCCATGAAGTAAGGAGTAGGTCTTCTTTTTTGTCATACCACAATATTGCCCAACCGATACCTCGGGTTAGTGCCAATGCAGAAAATTCTTTTAAAAATTTTTCGTATGACCCAAATAGTTCTATGAGTGCTTTTCCGAGTTGGCTCTCACTATTAAATGCTTTTGGTCCACCTTCAAAAGAAGCAAAATATATTTCGTGATTGCGCATGCCGTTATATTCAAAACTAAAACGACGGAATAGTTCACCGACGATATAGGCATCATTTGTACTATCAAGTGTCGACATTTTCTCAATGATGTTATTGGCGTTTTTCACGTATCCCTGGTAAAGCTTTGTATGTTCTTCTATTGTTTTAGAAGATATTCCTTTGAGTTCAGGTATTTTAAATTCTTTTGCACTAAAATGGTTCATATATTTCTCTTTAATGTTGATATACTTTAAGTATAGTTTGGATTATGTTGTTACACAATAAGCATCTTTTTAAATACATTTTGATATCTCTCGCTTCAGTTATTTCTTTCCCCCTTTTTGTATCAGCGCAGGGGTTTCTAAAGGTAGATTTTTTAGATGTTGGTCAAGGAGACGCAATATACGTGGAAGCTCCAAATGGTCACCAGATGATAATAGACGGGGGTCCACGAGATACCTTAATTAGAGTGTTACCGGAGGTAATGCCATTTGGTGACAAATCTATTGATGTAATTATGGTAACCAATCCCGACGCTGATCATATGGGTGGTTTTATTTCACTACTAAAACAATATGATATAGGTTCAGTAATAGAATCCGGAACGCTTTCAGATACTAAAACATATAAGGAATTAGAGGATCTTATAAAAAAAGAAAAATGCCCGCATGTGATTGCTAGAAAAGGCATGTATATAGTACTAGATTACGAAAATAAAATTTATTTTGAGGTAATCTTCCCTGATCAAAATGTTTCAAAATGGAAAAGAAATGATGGGTCAATCGTTGGAAAAATTGTATATGGTGACACGTCAATTATGATGATGGGTGATGCCACCGTACGAACTGAAGGAATAATATTATCGCGTAATGATAAAAATATATTAAAGAGTACAGTACTAAAGTTAGGACATCATGGATCAAAGACTTCTAGTAGTTTAAACTGGATAAAAGCAGTGAATCCAAGCCTAGCAATAATTTCTGCGGGTAAGAACAATCATTACGGGCATCCACATCAAGAAGTACTAAACAGACTTATTAGTTTATCTATTCCATATTTAGGAACATATAAAGAGGGATCAATACAAATAACCTCTGACGGGAAAAATATAAAAATAGATTAGAAACAGGAATGTTTCCAAATTGTGATTGGTTCTACGGGAGCGATTTTATTGTCCGGTAATGTCTTCTCAAGCATGAATACCATCTCAAACGTCATAAGTTTTTCATCTCCATCGTGTACATTATTCCAAGTACGACAAATATATTTACCGTATGGCAGTCTGTATTTTTTATTTTTATCAATCCATAGATTCATTAGAAATTTTTGCCATCTTTGATCCTGGTATATATAAGAAATCCACTCCGGTTTTACGTATGAGAGGGGTTTTGCGGTAACCTCTGGTCCACCGGTGAATATATCAACTGAGTTACCGTTCTTTAGTTTTGCAGGAAAGATATACCAACCATCTTCTGTAAGAGGAGTCGGCGCGAACATATTGAATTGTTGGTCTAGGCGTAGTACATAGCCTACCCAATTAGATTTATTGTTGATGATTTTTGTTTTACCCAAAGTATCTATGTTCCAACACACAATATATACAACCAGAAATAACAGTATTCCCTCGCGTATAGATATTAGTAATTTTCTACTAGGTTTAGTTGATTCATTTGGGAGCGGTAAGCAAACCTGTTTTCTTCTTGTTGCTACAAAGTGATAAAGTCTTCCACCAATTTTTTTAATTAGAGAGATTTTGAATATATACGAAAGTGGTTTAAAAATTGGGGAATAAGAAAATATAGTAATAACGCCTTGCCAACCAAGAAATTGATTACCAGTAGCATCAACAATAACCCATGAATTATTCGCGCTCATTACATTTTCGATTTCTTTGTTTGCGTAGGCTGGTAGAAGTATTGTTTTTGGAGAGAGGAATAAAATCCTTCTTAATAGATATGAAATTTTATAACAAAAAGTGCAGTCACCGTCATAGTAAATTGAAAGTCCTTCTTTGGCTCTATTTTCAAAATATTTTTTTACTTTATTGATAATTGCATCCCAAAAATAAGATGGGAGTAATCCAAGGGTAGCAATAATTGCAATAGCTCCGAAAAGCCCCAAGCGCATAGACATATTAAACCCAATTTGTAGAAGGGCGAATAATATAATCCCTAATAATCTAATTGGTCCTGAAAAAATAGGAGAAAAAAATAAAAGTGAACCATAAGTCTCAAGATAAATTGTTATCGAAGTCAAAATTTTCGAAATGTTTGGTATTTTGCTTATAAGTGCACCAACCGGAGTTATTAGTTGATCAATCGCTAGTGCATAATAGACTGCACTTCCGTCAGAGTGCCAAGCTGATCCAGTCTTCAAAATTCCAGTGAAAAAATATAATATACAAATCTGTAAAATATATCCTACACTTGCAATACCATAAAAAGACTTTGTATTTGGTGGAGCAACACGATTGAATAATCTATCTAAAGAATAGCGCTTTTCAATAGGAAGAAAAATCATCCAAAATAATATTACTCGAAAAAAAACATCACCACCCTGAAGTATCATTGGATTTCTATCATGAAGGGAGATAAGAAGAAACCACGATGCTATTGTCGCAAGCTTTGCGCGATAACCGAGTATCATCATCAAAGCAAAAATCCCTGCAGTTATAAAAAGTATTGCCTCTACAATTCCTAAACCACTGATCATATGGACAGAGATAAACCATTTATTTTGATAGAGGGTTAGTAAATCTGCACGAGGCAGTACTCCGCTGTCGGTATAGTGTGCGAAGAAACTATTACTTCTCTGTAATAAATCGAGAAGGATAAGTATTCCCATGCCAATACGAAGTAGGGCAAGGGAGCGGTAATCAAGCGAAAACCATTCCAATATTTTTTGTTTTATACGCTTCATTTATCTAGTATATCTGAAAATTGGTCAGTTCTCTAAAACAAAATCCCCTTAAGGGGATTTTGTTTTAGAGAAGACCAGCTTTTTTGAGTGTTGAGTAAGCGCCGTTTTTGTTGATTGTTCGAATTGCGCTTGTAGAGAGTAAAAGTGAGACACTTTTTTTGAGTTCAGGTATATAGATCCTTTTTTTCTGAAGATTAGGGTATTTTCGTACCATCCCTGTAGGATTAAACTTTGTAGCACGAACACGGTTTGAGTAACCGCCGGCCACCCGTGAAGTTTTTTTAGTTATTGGACATGCTTTTGCCATAGTTTGTTGTGGAGAGTATGCTATCATACTATATATCTATATGCAAGAATTACAGGCTGTATTTAGCGTTGCCATCCTTATAATGTCAGTGGTTATTCACGAAGTATCTCATGGATATGCTGCACTTTTTTTCAAAGACCAAACAGCTAAAATGGCTGGCAGACTTACTCTAAATCCTATTAAACACTTAGATCCTGTCGGGTCAGTTTTAGTCCCGATACTGCTTATTGTCTCACACTCACCATTTCCGTTTGGTTGGGCACGTCCAGTACCTGTAAATGAGCGTAATCTAGAAGGGGGCAAGAAGGCACTTATATTAGTAGCAGCAGCCGGAGTGCTTGCGAATTTACTCGTAGCAGTAATTTTTGGAATTTTGATTAGGGTTATGGTAGTGATTGGTCTAGAAAATCAAGCATTTATTTATATATCCTCAATAATAGTACTTATAAATATTGGTCTAGCAATTTTTAATCTTATTCCAGTCCCACCGCTTGATGGCTCAAAGATTTTACTAAGCCTACTGCCTGCAAGGATGTTTTCTTTTATAAGATTTGTAGAATCTTATGCATTAATATTGGTTGTACTTCTTGTGATAGTATTATGGAAATTTGATTTTATCTCTCCAATTATTGTTTTTCTATTTCAATTATTAACTGGAGTAGCATTGCGGTAATATGTCGCGTAATAAAATATTTTTGTACATATGTAGTTTTTTTCTCCTAGTTGTAGCCACAGCTCATGTTCAGGCATCTGTAACAAACGGAACTATTAACCCATCTCTAAATGGAAACTATAAGGCTATATTACTAGACGATAGTAGTACGATAAATTTTGGTTATTTCACAACAGAGTCAGCTTATAATGTTAGCGTTACAGATAGTCAACTAAGGGGATATATTTGGGGAGAAAATATAGGATGGATAGTGCTTAATTGTCTTGATACCGCAAGTGGTTGTTCGGCTACAAACGGAAATTTTAAAGTAGCAAACGATGGATATGGTAATTTGTCTGGATATGCTTGGGGAGAGAATGCTGGTTGGATAAATTTTGGGACATTTACGAATACTTTAATTTCTAAAGTTAAAATTGCTAGTGATGGCAAGTTTGGTGGGACACTTGGAAATGATGGATATGCCTGGAGTCAAAATTACGGGTGGATTAAATTCGATTGTAGTGCGCCTGCATCTTGTGTAGAAACAGATTGGAGACCTATAAGTAGTAGAGCGCAATGCAACAATACACTGGATGATGATGGTGATTCGCTCTCTGATTATCCAAGTGATTTGGGATGTACTAGTTTAACCGACAATGACGAGTCGGGCCCATTTGGTGGACCAGGACCAGGTTCTGTAAGCACTTCTACTTCAACCACTGGAGAGACAACAACTACTACAGGAGAAACTACCACAACTACCACTACTACTGATGGAACTTCTGGAGATACAACGACAAGTAGTACAACCGGAGAAACTACAGTGAGTGATACAACATCCACGAGTTCTACAGGAGATACCACCACTTCATCGAGTTCAAGTAGCGGTGGATCAACGGGAGGAATAGGCGGTGACATTTTTGGTGGCCCGGGGGTAATCGACATAATAAAAGAAGTAGTTGGAAGTATTTTAGACGAAGTTACTAAAGAGAAGATTGATTCGAGTGTTGCCATAAAAGCAGTATCTGCTACGGGTGCTGTCGTGGGTCTAGGTATTACTTTAGCCTCCGCTCTGTTCGTGAATCCGTTTTCACTTTCGGAATTATTCCTTCTCCCTTTTAGATTGTGGTCTCTTCTTATGACAGCTCTAGGATTACGAAGAAAACCTTGGGGGGTAGTGTACGATAGTGTTACAAAACAGCCACTCGATCCTGTGTATGTAAGTTTGCAAGATATGGGGGGAAATGAAGTTGCGACATCAATTACAGACCTAGATGGAAGATTTGGCTTTCTCACGAAAGCTGGTACATATAAAATTGTTGCAGGAAAAACCAACTATATTTTCCCATCAGAAAAATTACGCGGGCTAACAAAAGATGAACTCTATCAAGATCTTTATTTTGGAGAAGCGATTACAATTTCAGCTGATGGTCAGGTGATTATAAAAAATATTCCAATGGATCCGATTAAATTCGATTGGAATGAATTTGCAAAGCGCGAACAAAAACTCATGAAGTTCTACAGTAGTAGAACAAAATGGCTTACTCGTTTTGCGAATATTTTCTTCGTTTTTGGTTTTATAATTGCAACTATTGCACTTCTCGTCGCACCAAAAGCATATAATATAATCATCTTCTGTTTATATGTTCTGATTGCAGTATTAAAGAAAACTGGCCTAAAACCAAAAACATACGGTGGTATAAGCGATAAATTTACTGGGAAACCTATCCCGTTTGCTATAGTTCGAGTGTATTCAGCTGCTACAAATACTGAAATAACGCATAAAGTTGCCGATAAAGAAGGACGTTATTATTGTCTAGTACAAAACGGGACTTACTACATTACTATTGAGAAGAAAAACCTCGATGGTTCGTACTCTCTGGTTCATAAAACAGAACCGGGTGAGATAAAGGCTGGATTCATAAGTACTTCTTTTGAAGTTTAATTACAAATAGTTAAATATTTCTTGCTTTTTTTGATACAATAAAGGTACAAAGGATATTTGTACCCATGAAGCAATTTTTTAATCGAAATAAAATTCTAATAGGTAGCCTGGTGTTTCTAATTGTTTATTCATTGGCACTCGTTTCTTTCGCTACACCACCTGGATCAGAATATACGCCTGGAGAAACACTAGATCCATCGTGCGTACCTGGTAGTTCAAACTGTACTGTGAATATTGGACTTTCAATCGGCGATACAGTTACAGGTAGTAATTTTTCTTCAGTTTTATTTATAGACCCCGCAACAGGATTATTGAATGAGGATAACGGAAGTTTTATCTACGATAATTCGAACGGGACTCTCTATGCTGGCAATTTTACTTTTTCGAATGGAGAATCATCAACAAGTGGAATTATGAATTTTGTTACAGAGAGATTACATAGTTATGGAACCTCCAATGAATTCTGGGGCGTATCAGCCGGAAATTTCACACTCACCGGATCAAACAATATTGGGCTTGGAACAAATTCTGGTACAGCACTTACATCAGGAAGTGGTAACGTTTGTATTGGACAGCAGACATGTCAGGTCCTTACTACAGGAGGGAGTAATATTTTTCTCGGAAAGAAAACAGGAGAGAGTCATTCAAGTGGTGATCGGAATATTTTAATTGGATATGATCTCGATTCACCTGCTGGAACTACAGCATCGGATACTTTAAATATTGGCGACAAAATTTTTGGCGATCTAGCGTCTGGATACATTGGAATAAATGATTCGACTCCGTCTTTTGCGCTTGATGTTACAGGAACAATAAATTCATCAAACCAGTATGATATAAATGGAAGTTTTTTCGGAACACAAAATACATCGCTAAGTAACGTTCGATTAGGTTCTGGTTCAGGTGCATCAATTACATCTGGAACATCGAATATACTTCTAGGTATAAATTCAGGAACCGCAATAACTACAAGTAGTAATAATACGATTATAGGAACAAATGCAGGAATATCACTAACTAATTCTTCTGGCAGTAATGTTTTTATTGGTGACCAGGCTGGTTATAACCAGACAACAGGATATGAAAATACTTTTATTGGTCAAATAGCCGGACGAGCAAATCTATCAGGTCAACGTTCTGTAGCAATTGGAAATTCCGCATCTTATCAAGGGACATCTGCAGATAGATATGTTGCAATTGGTTATGCTGCCCTTGGCTCACAAATAGGTGCAGCTGATAATGTTGCAATTGGCTATAGTGCAGGTGTCTCTACAACAGGAGGCACCAATGTTTTTATTGGAAGCAGTGCCGGATATCTTATGACCTCTGCACAATACAATGTAATGCTAGGATATTCTGCTGATTTACTTGATAAAACAGATTCAAATAATTTTGTTGTAGGAAGTTCATATGCACCAATTTACGATACATATATTGGTGGAGGAGAGGTAAATACAAGTCCTCTTGCCATTACATATCATGGCACTGGGGGGTCTGGTACAAATATAGCGGGAGGAGACTTTGTATTAGCTAGTGGTAAAGCAACAGGCAATGCCTCCGGTGGATCAATACTTTTTCAAACATCAGACGCTGGTGCATCTGGGACAACACTACAGTCTTTGACAACCAAAGCAACACTTTTAAGTAATGGAAATTTTGGTATAGGTGTGTCACCCTCAGCCAGATTACATATAAAAGGAAGCGGAAATACAAGTGGAACCGCATCCTTTTTTGTAACCAATAGTGATAATATTTACAATGTTATTCAGGTTAGAGATGATCTTGCGTGGTCCATAGGAACACATTACTGTGCTGGCCCAGGACAATCTACTTATAGTACAGGGGTGTCTATCAATTCATATCTTGGTGGGTCTGGTGGAATTGGTATTAGTGGTTGTATAGCTGCTGGCATAGGTGCAACAGCAATTGGTGCTAATGTGAATGGTACATATGCTGTTGGTCTAGGAGGTTACGGAACTAGTGTTACGGGAGAAGGTTCAGTTGGAATTGGAATGTTTACAACCACATCACTAGCTCAACAGGTCATGATTGGTACAAACTACGCTGGCTCAATGGCAAATGCCCTTCAGTACTCTGTTGCTTTAGGTACAGGATATACAGGGTCATATACGGGTACAAATTATGCAAAACCAACTGTGTATTTCCAGAGAGATTCTGGTATGATTTTGCCTCAATACAGGACTATGGCTACAACTGATTTTGATAGACTTGCTGGTAACGCTATCACTTCGTATATTTATAATCCTCGTACATCTTCTATTTCAATAACTAGTGTAAGTAACGACTCAAATCGAGCAGTATTCACTTTTAGTAGTATCTCTGCAAATATTCAGATAGGAGAAGAAGTAACACTGTCTGGATTTACTCAATATACAAATGGTACCTATTATGTATCTTATTATTCAGGTCTTGGAATAATGGTTTCATCAACACGTAGTGGAGCATTCGCAGGAACTGGTATTGTTGCTTATACTGCGACTGACACAGGATCCATTGCAGTACATAATCGACGTCCAGTAAATGGGTTTACAGACACAGTTGCTTATTATCCAGACGATATTGCTGCTGGCCAAGCATCACCGCACTGGCTTACTGAGGACGGATATATTCTAAGTCTTGGTTCAGAATTCGGTACCCAATCAAATAACAATTTGAGTTTAACTGCCAATTCCACCGTCGGTGCGACACTTACCACAAGTGGGAATTTTGGTATTGGCACAACCTCCCCCACTGCACTTTTTCAAGTTACATCAAGTGGAAATAATTATTTAAAAATTGATCCAGCAAATCAATACTCTAGTATTGGTTGGGTGACAGGTGGTGCGTATGCTTATTTTGATGATACTTCTGCGACAAGTCAAATTTCCGCTGGCACAAGTATTGATATTTCATCTCCCCTTATTACTTTTTCTGGTGGACAGGGTTTAAACTTTAATAACTCAACCCATGCGTATAAGATTGGCGATACTAATGGATCAAATAGCTCTACTGTTCTAGATCTAGAGGATGACGCTAAATTATTAAAGTTCTCACAGAACGGTAAAGACTACCTAAATTTAGATGTAAATAATCAAATATACAAAATTGGAGATATAGATTCAGCAGCAAACAATACGAGGATTATTATTGATGATGGTACAAAAGCAATAGCTATGGAATCCCCTATAAATAATGGAAAAGCTTTTCAATTCACAAATAGCGATGGTACTTGCGATCTAGACCCTGGAGATGTCGGAGGTATATCTTGTCCTTCAGATATTACACTAAAGAAAGACGTAACTGATTTAGGAAGCGCACTAGATACTATTTTGCAACTCAGGCCGGTTACTTATAGATTAAAAAATGAGGATGAAAATGTAATGCTCTCAACCGGTTTGATTGCCCAAGAAGTTCAATTAATTTATCCAAAATTAGTTTCAAATAACGCAAATGGCACCCTAGCACTTAACTATAGTGGTCTCATTCCTTTCTCTATAAAAGCAATACAGGAATTAGACATGAAGATAGAGCCACTTTCAGATTTACTGACAGAAGATAATTCTATTGCGGAAGCGATACGAATCTTTCTAGCTAATTCAACAAACAAAATTACCAGAATATTTACTGGAGAAATTTGTCTAAGTGAGGAAGGATATGATTCAGAATGTATAAATCGTGAAGAACTACATTCCCTAAAACAACTTCTTCAAAACCAGGGTGGTACATCCGGCACTACTTCTGGGGATAGTACTACTGGTGGAGATAATGGTGGTGGTGAAAATTTACCACAAGATACTACACCACCAGTGATCACTCTTATGGGGGAACAGTCTATACAGCTAACAGTAGGAGACACCTACACCGAACAAGGAGCCACAGCCACAGATGACACAGACGGTGACGTAACAGCCAACATTATAATCTCAGGCACGGTAGATACAACTACAATTGGTACGTACACTGTTACCTACATAGTAACAGACAGTGCAGGCAACGTTAGTGAAGCTACAAGAGTGGTGGTGGTGGAGTAGATATTCTGATAGAATAAATATATATAGTATGGAAGATTTTAAACAAGTACCATTACCTACAAATCAGGAATTTAATTCCATAAGGGTTGTATTGCTACTTCTCGTTATCACCGGATGTTTTGTTTTTATTGGGTACAATTTATATAATAGAAATTTTTC